>CAZLJB010000093.1:3977-9057 GCA_964559195.1 uncultured Anaerolinea sp.
TGGTTGTAATGGAGCAAAATTTAAAAACAACCTCCATGGATGTCACCAGACTACGTGGTCAGCCTGTCAGATTACTGTGGAAAAAAGAACATGTCCGCATTATGGGAGGGCAGGATGCTTAGCCGCATCTCAACATATCTCTACCGTCGCCCGCTCCTTGAGTTGGGTATTTTATTGTTTCCACCCTTGGCTTGGTTTTTTATAGTTTACCTGGGGTCGTTGGCAAGTCTATTAGTTAACAGTTTCTTTTATTTGGATGACTTTACTGGAAAGGTAGTCTCACAATTTACACTTCGAACATATGCCCAATTGGCAGAACCTGCAAACCTTGATATATTTTTCAGAACTACTGTCATGGCTGCCCTGGTAACTCTGGCGTCCGCCATCATCGCATTTCCTTTGGCTTATTACATTGCGTGTTTTGCAAACCAGCGATTTAAAACTATCCTTTATATCCTCGTGACACTTCCCTTGTGGTCTAGTTACCTTGTTCGAGTGTATTCGTGGAAATTAATTTTAGCCCAGGAAGGCATTGTTTCCTGGTTCGCCCATGTCTTGCACTTGGATGGTCTACTTAATTGGTATTTGGGTCTACCGGTGGTTGGTGGGCCATCTTTGTCCGTTTCGGCAACCGGTGTTTTCTTAGTTTTTGTCTATATCTGGCTACCTTATATGATATTGCCAATTCAAACAGCCCTTGAGCGAGTTCCGAAGTCCCTTTTAGAAGCATCCGGGGATCTTGGTGCTACTCCGTTGCAGACCTTTTGGACAGTTTTGCTTCCGCTTTCGATTCCAGGCGTGATCGCCGGATCGATTTTTACTTTTTCCTTATCTTTGGGCGACTTTATTGTGCCATCTATGTTTGGGAATTCCAGTTATTATATTGGCAAGGCTGTTTTATCCTTTCAAGGTACTTCGGGTAATATCCCACTGGCAGCTGCTTTTACAATGGGACCGATCGTCATCATGATTGGCTATCTTTTGATCGCTCGGAAACTAGGAGCTTTTGATGCTCTCTAAATTAAAAAATATATCGGCTCAAAGTAGTGATCAGGCTTCCTGGTGGTTGAAAGCTTCCGCATTGATGGTAATAATATTTTTACACTTTCCAATCGTTTTGATTTTTCTATACGCGTTTAATACTGAAGATTCTGCATATACCTTTCCACCACCGGGTTTAACATTTAAATGGATCCCACTGGCTTTTGGAAATCCTGATTTATTGCAAGCGCTTATGTTATCCGTCGAAGTTGCTTTGGTTGCAACATCTGTGGCTCTCATCCTTGGTACCATGGCTGCTGCTGCAGTTTATCGATCAGAATTCTTTGGGCGGGAGGCAATTTCATTTCTCCTGGTTCTGCCAATTGCGTTACCTGGCATTGTCACTGGTATTGCATTGAGATCAGCAATCGGGGGGTTATCCATTCCCTTTTCTTTCTGGACAATCGTAATTGGTCATGCTACATTTTGTGTAGTGACTGTTTACAATAATGTTTTGGCGCGTTTTCGCCGGACTGGTGCATCCATGCTTGAAGCCTCTATGGATCTTGGGGCTAATTCTTTTCAGACATTCTGGTATATCATTCTGCCAAATATTGCTACCGCTTTATTGGCGGGTGGTATTTTGGCATTTGCCCTTTCTTTTGATGAAGTAATTGTGACCACATTTACAGCCGGTCAGCAGGAAACACTTCCTATATGGATTTTGGGACAGATGCTCAAACCTCGTGACCGTCCGTTAACAAATGTAGCAGCCATGCTGGTCGTTATAGTAACTACTATTCCGATTCTTTTTGCCCAACGCTTAACATCGCAGGCTGGAGATGCAGAAGGAAAACATTAAAAAATAATGCAAAAAAACAACATGCCTGCTGATGGGCAGCGTTAATTTTGTACCTTTTTTTTGTTTTACCCTTTATAATTACATAAAGCCTGTTTTGAGGATTAGCCATGGAATATGAAGCAGTAATTGGTCTAGAGACACACATCCAGTTGAATACACAAACCAAGATATTTTGCTCTTGTAAAGCTGATTCTTGGTTTGATGGACCAAATACAAATATTTGCCCGGTGTGTTGTGGAATGCCGGGTGTATTACCTGTTCTTAATACAAGATCTGTTGAAAAAGGTGTTTTATTGGCACGCGCCATGAATTCTGAAATTCCGCCCGTTTCTTATTTCGATCGGAAAAATTATTTTTATCCTGATTTGCCAAAAGGTTACCAGATTACTCAGTATGATAGGTCATTGGCCAAAGGTGGCTATATGGATGTTCCTCAAGACGATGGGACAATTCGAAGAGTATCGATCTGGAAATTGCACCTGGAAGAGGATGCTGGCAAAACGCGAAATGAAATGGGACGTCGTTTAATTGATTTCAACCGGTGTGGTGTTCCATTGATTGAAATGGTAACCGGTCCGGATCTGCATTCGGCGGACGAGGCTGCCAATTATCTTACCAGGTTACGCCAACTACTACGCTGGATTGGCGTTTCGGAAGCAGATATGGAGAAAGGGCATTTACGTTGTGATGCAAATGTATCCCTGCGAATTCCAGGCGAAAAAACGTTAAATACAAAAACCGAAATTAAAAATGTAAATTCAATCGAGGCTGTTCGTACTGCTATTGAAACGGAAATCGCGCGGCAAACGCGTGAATATGAAAGCGGTCATAAGATTGAAGCCTGGACACTGGAGTGGGACGAAGATACCCAAACTTTAAAAAAGATGCGCTCAAAGGAAACGGAAGCTGACTATCGCTATTTCCGCGAGCCTGACCTCTTACCAGTTTACATGAGTGACACATGGAAATCTGAGATATTGGCTGATTTCCCCGAACTGCCTCTTGAACGGCGTGCACGGTTTATTAAAGAATATGGTTTGCCAGAGTACGACGCAGATATTCTGACTGGCGAGCGTTCTCTTTCGGATTATTTTATGGGAACCGTTGACGCGTATAACGGTGATGTGAAACGTGTTTCAAACTGGTTGATTAATGATGTTCTTAGAATGTTAAATGAAAGTGGTAAGACAGCCAGGGATCTTGTAATGACACCCAGTTATCTCGCAGAAATTATTAAACTTGTCGATTCGAATACAATTAATACCAATACTGGGAAATCATTACTCGATAAAGTCAACACATCCGGCAAATCCCCGTCCGATTTAGTTCAGATAGAAGGATTGGCAAAAGTAAGTGATGATAGTGCAATTCTGAAAGTTGTCGAACAGGTGATTGCCCAGTCGCCCAAAGAGGTACTTGCTTATAAAAATGGAAAAGTTGGTTTAATGGGATTTTTTGTTGGACAGGTGATGAAATTAATGCAGGGCAAGGCTGATGCGCAGATAGCACGTGCATTATTTGAAAAATTATTAAGTTAGTAAATTATAAGTTTTCTTTGAGAATTATTCAAAAAAACAGGGCTTCTGCATATCGATTTTGTGTGAACTATTTTCTTCAAAATTAAAGAAGATTTGGTTGGGATTTTTTTGGTAACACCTTTGAGCTGTTCATCTATCCCTTGCCCATAATTCACGGTCAGAAATCGAAATAATTGCCTGGATATTTGGTGGCATTATTTTTGGTTGGATTGCGGCCCAAATTACTTCATTACCTGTTTATAATTTCTCGGGCAATATTTCCTTAAGTCATGTTTTTTCCGGAGGTTTCTCTGTCTGATTTTTCGCTGCGTTCTGCTTCTGAAATAGATTACCCGGCAATAAAAAGGCTGATCAAGGAGGTCGGTATCAATCCAACTGGTTTGGACTGGCATCGATTTATAGTAGCTACAACTTCCAGCGGTGCTTTTGCAGGCTGCGGTCAGCTTAAACCTCACTCTGATGGTTCCTTGGAAATGGCATCAATTGCCGTCATGCCATTATTACAAAATCAGGGACTAGGAGGAATCATGATTCGAAAATTAATCAGCGATGCACGGTTTCCGCTTTATCTAACTTGCCGGTCGCAGTTGGAATCATATTACAAACAGTTTGGTTTTCGCATAGCGTCAGATGATGAATTGCCGAAATATTTTCTTCGCTTACGTCGCCTGGCAGGTGTGATTAGTGCACTGCATATAATAAATGAGCGAATGTTAGTAATGGTTCTAGACTGAAGTTTTTATTATTTTATAAAAACTCGCCGGTTTATTTATTCCAGAACACGCAATAAATAGGCTGGAAATAGCGGGAGGCTGATTTGAAAAACATTTTTACCCTGATTATTGGCATTTTTCTTGGTTTGATCGTGGCAGGATTTATATATTTAACTGTGCGTACTCCTGTGGGCGAACCGATTACTCTCCTAGCGTCACCTACACCGGAGCCATTAATTGTTTATGTGAGCGGTGCCGTAAAACGCCCGGGAGTTTATAAACTGCCAATTGAGAGTCGCCTTGTGGATGTTGTTCAACAAGCTGGTGGTTTTTTACCTGACGCTGATTTTTCCCAGATTAATCTTGCTAAAAAAGTAAAGGATGGTGACCAACTTGTAATACCCGGCGGTAGCCAGATTGCCACTCCTCAGCTCACTATCGGTGGAGCCGGCTTGTTATTTACACCAACCCCTCCAGCCGGCCAACCTGTCAATATTAATACTGCCACTGCCGAAGAACTTGATCAGCTGCCCGGTATTGGACCAACCACAGCGCAAAAAATTATTGATTATCGGGAATTAAATGGACCATATAAGCGAGTCGATGATCTCTTAAAAGTTGCCGGTATAGGACCTTCTATTATGGATGAAATCCGAGGACTGGTGACAATTGGTCCTTAAAGAAACCGACCTGCTTTGGTCGCAACCCAATTGAAAAAAAACAATTTTTCGAATATTTTCTTTGATCATTTTGATATTTTGGCCCCAATTTATGATCAGGCCATACCATTTGAGCGTTTGGAGCAGATGGTTAAGGTTGTTGACTTACCAATAAAAGGATATTTGCTTGACGCAGGGGGAGGAACTGGTCGTGTGGCGGCAGGATTACGTCCTTATGTTGGTCAAATCATTGTGGTTGATATTTCGAAAGGTATGTTGGAGATCGGAAGAGCGTCGTGTAGGGAAAGAGTGTTCAGAGCCGTGGAG
>CAZLJB010000094.1:0-9048 GCA_964559195.1 uncultured Anaerolinea sp.
AGATAGCTTCAGGTGACTGGAGTTCAGACGTGTGCTCTTCCGATCTAGCTGATTCTGGCCATATGATCTGCGGTATTTCAAGCGTCCCATCATGCGTAGAATTTCAGGGTGCAAACCGGTCACGCCAGCGTCAAAGGCAGCCTGCTCGCCAGCTTCCGCCATGATCTTCTCGACTGCCTTGGTCTCATCTTCGATGACCTTTTCGATATGCGCCGGATGAATACGTCCATCCACCGTCAAACGGGTCAGTGCGCGCCGGGCAACTTCACGGCGAACCGAGTCGAAGCAGGAAATGGTAACAGATTCCGGCGTGTCATCCACGATGACATCCACACCGGCTGCCTGCTCAAAGGCGCGGATATTGCGGCCATTGCGGCCAACGATGCGACCTTTCATTTCTTCGTTGGGCAGCGCAACGACTGCCGATGTAACTTCTGAAACATGCTCAGACGCGACCCGCTGGATGGCATCTGCGATCAGGTTGCGGGCACGTTTTTCGCCTTCCTCACGCGCCTCGGCTTCGATCTGCCGAATGATACGCGCCATATCGCCACGAGATTCTTTCTCAACTTCCGCCAGCAAAATCTTGCGGGCGTCTTCCGGCGTCATCTCTGCAATTTCTTGCAGCTTGGCAATCTGTTGTTCATGGACCTTTTCAACTTCATTGGCCCGGCGGTCGATAGTACTCTGGCGCTTGTTGATGGTTTGCTCCTTTTGTTCAAGGCGCTCCACCCGGCCATCCAATTCGGCCCGGCGCCGGTCAAGACGTTCGACTTCGCGGTTGAGTTCATTTCTGCGCGAATTCAAATCAGCTTCTGCGGACTGCACAACCTTGAGAGCACGATCACGGGCGTCCAGTTCGACTTTCGAGGCCCTTTCAGTAGCTTCCTGAATAATCGTTTTGGCAGTCGCCGATTCCTGCTGCCGTTTTTTTTCTGCTTTCGTCTGGCTATAGTTATACCCAAAATACAGGCCGATCCCCAGCGCTAACAAACCTGTAACTATCGCAATTGTTATTTGAATTGTCATACTTCCTCATTAACCTATTCATCAATTTCATTATCTAATTTATTAACATCAGAATGAATCTCATTCCAAAGCGAGCGAACAATTGGAGCACAAACATCATAAGAAAATCCGCGCCGGCCCAAAAAACCGCCTAATTTTTGACGGAATTCCTGCCATGCGAGCCCCTGAACTCTCCGCAAATATTTTCGTGCTGCATCCATCGCGAGTATATCTTCCCCGGTATTATCTTTTAGAACTTCCTGAATGGTTTCAGCATCCAGGCCCTTGCGGTTTAGTTCCATGGCCACAACTCTTTTGCTTCTTGGCCGAAAAGTATTCCGGTTCTCGATCCAGGCCATTGCAAATTCCTGGTCGTTCAATAAATTATTCTCCTGCAGTCGCTCCAACGTAAAATCAATTACCGGATCAGGAATTTCATGTTTTTCGAGATTTTTGCGTACTTCCTGTTTCGAACGGGCGCGAAAACCAAGAAAAAAAAGGGCCTTTTGCATCGCAACTTCACGGGCATCTTCGGTTTGCAGGGAGGCTATTTTTTCATCAGCCAAAGTTTGCCCGGTTGAAAGCCATGCCGCCACAATCCGTGATAGGCCAAAAGCAAATTGGTCGTCCAGGTAAATGTTCACCCGGTTGGAATTCTTCTTTTGGGTCTCGATTGCCGTAATTTTTTTCATTTTAATAACAAAACAGCCATCTGCTCGCCCTTGCAAGCCACGGCTGTTGAATATATACCCAGACAGACTCATTCCATGGTGTCCAAATGGAATAAGAACAAAAGAAACACTGAATCGGACGGCCAACAGCCCTCCCAATCACAGGTTCTTGTATGAAATAGTATTTTTGAATATCAACCCATCCAGAAATTTATTTAAAAAAGGACGAGCGACTTCAGAAATTGCCTGCGAATCAAGGCAGACAGACCAGGTTCATATCCAGGTATTACAGTTGACGCAGCCGCAAATAATCAGGCGGAAAATCTGACAATGAGTAAACGATAACTCAAGTTACAAATTTTATTAATTATACATGATTATTAACAATTTGTTAGGATTTTATGAGTTTCTTTTTCATAATTACTGTCCAATTCGTAATATCTGGCATAGGTCACCTGAAAATGTGACAAAAAGAACTTACTCTAATTCAAAATGTATGCAATAATGAATTGTATTCAACTTCAACTGGAGGATTATCTTTATGGCTAAATTGTCAATTACGCGAGAAGATGCACTCGAATATCATCGTCTCAAGGGAAAGCCGGGAAAGATTGCAATCACCCCGACCAAACCCATGGATACCCAACGCGATCTGGGGCTGGCTTATTCCCCGGGAGTTGCTTATCCGGTCCTTGAAATTGAAAAAGACCCCGACCTGGCTTATGAATATACAGCAAAAGGCAACCTGGTCGCTGTAATCAGTAACGGTACAGCGATTTTAGGTTTGGGTGATCGCGGCGCACTGGCCGGCAAACCTGTTATGGAAGGCAAAGGTGTGTTGTTTAAGAAATTTGCAGATGTGGATGTTTTCGATATAGAGGTTAACAGTCATGACCCGGATGAAATCATCAAAGTCGTCGCAGCCATCGCGCCGACCTTTGGAGGTATCAACCTGGAAGATATTAAGGCACCAGAATGTTTTTACATCGAAGAAACCCTGAAAGGCATGCTCGATATTCCTGTCTTTCATGACGACCAACACGGCACCGCCATCATTTCATCTGCCGGGTTGGCCAATGCACTTGAAATTACCGGTAAAAAACACGATGAAGTCCGGATTGTTATATCAGGAGCTGGCGCCTCAGCCATCTCTTGCGCTGAATTAGCCATTCGCTGGGGTGTGAAACGCGAAAACATCATGCTCGTGGACAGCAAGGGTGTTGTCTACAAAGGCCGGGGCGAAGGCATGAATAAGTACAAAGATCGCTTGGCAGTTGATGATAAAGGACACCGCAGCCTGGCAGATGCTGTCCGCGGCGCGGATGTCTTTTATGGCCTTTCAGTTGCCAATGTTCTCACGCCTGATATGGTCAAAAGCATGGCTGAACGCCCAATTATTTTTGCCATGGCAAACCCGGACCCTGAGATTCGATACGAACTTGCCAAGGAAGCCCGCCCCGATTCGATTGTTGCCACCGGGCGCTCCGATTATCCCAATCAAATTAATAATGTGCTTGGCTTCCCGTTTATTTTCCGGGGTGCTTTGGATGTGCGTGCAAAAACAATCAACGAAGACATGAAATTCGCCGCATCTCAGGCGCTTTACAACCTGGCCAAAGAGGATGTGCCGGATTCAGTTCTGCGTGCATACGGAACTGACAGCATGAAGTTTGGCGTGGATTACATTATTCCAAAGCCTCTCGATCCGCGCGTTCTGCTGTGGGAAGCTCCAGCCGTGGCCCAGGCAGCCATTGACACAGGCGTGGCACGCAAGAAAATCAACATGGAAGAATATCGCGAAAAACTGGCTTACCGACTCGGCAAGGGTGAACAGGTTCGTTATTTCATCATGAACAAAGCCAAGGCCAGCAGGGGCAAAAAACGCGTCGTGTTTGGCGAAGGTGAAGAAACCAAGATCATCCGAGCTGCCTTCCAGGTGCAAGACGAATTGATCGCCACGCCCATCCTGATCGGAAACGCGGAAATCATCAAGGAAAAAATCAAATTGCTCGGTCTGGATTTCAAGCCCAAAGTGGTTGACCCCCACCGCTTTGAAGATGCTGAGAAATATGCCGAAACATATTATCAGCTACGCCAACGCAAGGGTATTGTCTTACAAGATGCTCAAAAGTATATTCTGGATCCGAATGTGCTTGGCTCAATGATGGTAAAAATGGGAGATGCGGATGCGTTTGTGTCTGGTTTGACATACGACTATCCAGAAGTAATCCGTCCGGCACTTCAAATTCACCATACCGCCAAGGGCGTCACCCGTGCTGCGGGTGTTTACATCATGATCGTTGGGGATAGAACCTACTTCTTCACGGATCCAACGGTCAACATTGACCCGAGTGCGGAGGATTTGGCGGAAATTGCCTGCCTGGCTGCCGGGTTTGCGCGCAAAATGGAAGTCGAACCGCGGGTTGCCTTCCTATCCTTCTCGAACTTTGGTTCCACACCTCATCCACTTTCAGAGAAAGTTCGCAAGGCAGTGGAATTGACCAAAAAGCGCTGTGACTTTGTGGTTGAAGGTGAAATGCAAGCCGATACTGCCGTTGTGGCAGAAATCGTTGAAAACCGCTATCCGTTCAGCGCAGTCAAGGATGCAAACGTGTTGGTATTTCCATCCCTCGAATCTGCCAATATTGCCTACAAGCTGTTGGCCAGGTTGGGAAATGCCAAAGCCATCGGCCCAATTTTACTGGGCATGGGTGCACCCATTCATGTTATTCAAACCGGCGATGAAGTGAATGACATCGTTGAAATTGCAGCCGTCGCCGTCATGGATACCATGACCCGCCAACAATAATTGTTCTGACTGCACCTGATGCAAACGAAAGTTTAGCATCTCGGCAAACGGTAAATATAAAGAGAATGTTGAAGGGGTCGGGCAGACTGCCCGACCCCTTCAACATTTATGCTAAAATAAAGTCATGGATAAATACTCATTTCCACACCCAGAACGTGAAAGCTATGTCAAGCACCGGCGAGACGTCAAACGTCAGATCATCCTGCCAATTGTAATGGTGTCTCTGATTGGGGTGGGGTTGGCTGTTGTTTCAGGTTTTGGCGCGGCTGCTAAAAACCCCGGGGTCAGCCTGTGGTCCGATATTTCAATCATCTGGCTGATCATCCCAATCATGCTGCTGGCCCTGATCTGCCTTGCGCTGACTCTGGCCCTGGTTTTTGGCATGCGACGTTTATTGAAAATCTCACCCTACTATACCGGGCTGGTACAGGGTTATGTAATGTGGTTGAGCGTTGAAATAAAAATCTGGACTGATAATATTGTACAACCAGTATTAACCATCAAAACCTGGTTGGATTTTATTCTTAAACGTGAGGAATAAAAAATGGCAGCTAAAAAAGAAATCGAAATTCACAAAACATCATCCACCAACACAGTCATGGTTGGCGCACTGGTTGGTGCCGGCGCAGGAGTTATTGCAGCCTTATTGTTACACCGCCGGGCAAAAAAACAGCAGCGCGAAAGCATGATCACGGCATCCGAAGCCATCCAATTGGGCTTACTGGTCTTCGGGCTCTTTCGTGCCATTTCTGCCCTGGGTGATGACGACAAGTAATATGCGAGGTAGCTTCCCGCAGGCAATAAAAAAAGACCAGATCGACTGGTCTTTTTTTTACCCTGAAGCTTGATAACCTGGATCAATCAAACAAGCCTGGACTGCTGGTCTGCTGACTAAGCCAACCCTGACACTTGCTGAAAAGATTACCTAATTTTTAATACAAATAAGCCCTTTGAGATACGCCCCTTCAGGGAAGTGCAGAGAAATCGGGTGATCACCTGCCTGGGCGAGATGCTCCACAATCACAGCCTCCACGCCAGCATCCAAGGCGGCGCCAGCTACAATTTTCTGAAATAAACTAGCATCAATCCCACCCGAACAGGAGAAGGTCGCCAGGATGCCGCCCGGTCGTAGCAGTTTAAATGCCAGTAAGTTAATATCTTTGTAACCGCGGGCCGCCTTCTCAGCCTGAGAATAGGTGGCAGCAAATTTGGGCGGATCTAGAATAATCATATCAAACGAGCTGCGTTCATCCCGAAATTTTCTTAGCGCTTGAAATACATCCGCGTCGCGCCAATCCAGGCTACAGCTGATTTGATTTAATTTGGCGTTTTCCTGGGCCAACGCCAGCGCATCTCCGGATGAATCAATTGAAACAACAGACTTTGCCCCGCCGATGGCGGCCTGCAAGCTGAAACCGCCGGTATAGCAAAAACAATTCAAGACATCCCGCTTTGCGGCAAGCTCACCAATCCGCTTTCGATTCTGCCGTTGATCAAGATAGAAGCCCGTTTTGTGTCCTGTCGCGATGTTTACCCAAAGCTGTAATCCGTGCTCGCGGATCACCAGTTGCTCGGATGGGCTTCCGCGTAGAACCCCATTACGGATTGGCAAACCTTCCAGCTCGCGAACATCGGCGTCTGAACGTTCATAAATGGCCTGGATGCCTGTTGCTTCCTGTAATAACTCAGCCAGCGTTTCGCGCCAGTATTCAGCCCCGGCGGTCAGAGATTGGAGAACCAGCACATCAGCATATTGATCGACAATCAAACCAGGCAGATGGTCAGATTCAGCATGGATTAAACGAACAGCATCCGAAACCAGGCTCGCCCGGGGAGTTGACTCTGAAGTCTCTGTGCGGAAACCAAGAACTGTACGCAGCGCCAAAGCTGACCCGATCTTGCGGCGGAAAAAGTCTGCATCAACATTTTCATCTTCATCAAACGTCCAAACCCTGGCACGAATTTGCGATGAAGGACTGTATGCTGCCTTTGCCAAAAAGTGTCTTTTGGCATCCAGAATGTTCAGGGTTTCGCCAGGTTTTGGATCACCAAGAACTTGATCGACAGCGCCTGAAAAAATCCAGGGGTGCCGGCGGAGAAGAGATTTTTCACGTTCTGGTTTCAGAATTAGCTCAGCCAACCTATTTTTCCATCCAATTTTCAGGGGTAGCAACGGCTTGAAAACCGTATTTTGCGTAAAGACCGTGAGCATCATGAGTTGTCAGCATGATTCGCCGCAATCCCTGCAAATCAGGATGGGCCAGAATAGTTTCGATCAACCATTTGCCAGTTCCTTTTCCACGATAATCCTCGTGAATAAAGACATCACACAGCCAGGCGAAAGTGGTATAGTCGCTTACAATACGAGCCAGCCCAACCTGGCGAGCTCCATCATAGACTCCAAAAACCAATGAGTACTGGACGTACCTGGCGATTACTTCCCTGGTGCGGCCCTTGGCCCAATATGCCCGGGTTAAAAATGAGTGAATGGCATCAATGTCCAGACGGGCAGGGTCTGTACTGATGATCAGGTTGTCTCGCTGAGTTTCAATAATTGCTGGCATGGGCATAGTATACCAGCAAGAAATGGCTGATCAGGTCGCATCATACAGCCCGCAACACAAGTGTTTATCAACCAACTCATGGTATCATCGCCATCTAATATCTTATTCCCTTAATATCTCGTGAAGATTACATCCCACTGACCAAGAACAGTAGATGTGTGATTTTTTGCGAAATATCCAGCCAGGCAAACCATCCAACCGTTGCTGGCAAATGCTGCAGAATTGAAATGGTTTGGAATTCTTTGAAAAATCCGCTCGTAGGGAAAAATTACCTAAATGAACATACTGCTTAAACCGGCCCGGTGGAAAACATTTTTACCCGATATGCTCAGGATCCAGATTGGATTCGCCCTGTATGGCCTCGCAATCGGCATGATGATCCGCGCTAACCTGGGAACCAGTGCCTGGGCTGTTTTAGATGTGGCGCTTTCCCAAATCTTTCACGTTACACCTGGAACCATAACCGTCTTGATGGGATTTGTCGTCCTGGCAGGAGCCTTGTTATTGCGGGAACCGGTCGGTTGGGGTACCCTGGCCAACATCCTGAGTATCGGCCCGTGGGAAGATCTTTCCCTGCGATTAATCAGCCCTGTAAATAATAATTTACCCGTCCAAATTAGCATGCTCATCTCGGCGATTGCGATCATGGGGCTGGCTAGTGCGATTTATATCGGTGTGGATGCGGGGGCAGGCCCGCGCGACAGCCTGATGCTGGCAATAAAGCGAAAAACAAGTCTGAGTATTCGAACCGCGCGCGGCAGCATAGAGGTTACAGTTGTGTTGATCGGCTGGTTGCTGGGTGGCCCGGCGGGCATCGGCACCCTCGTTTTTGCATTCTTAATCGGCCCGGCAGTTCAGTTGGGTTTCAAAGTCTTGAAAGTGGAACCTCACCGGGAATTGGATTCAGAAGTGGAAGACGGATAAATCCAGGTATCTCGAACAGCGGCTTCGAAGACTCATTCCGAGACTTATTAATGAGGAGAGACCGATGACCGTTATTGAAGTGACCCGCCCACAATTGCCCCCGGGTTATGCCGACAATCCAAAATCGAGCCTGACCTGGGAATATGTCATTCTGCGCCTGACCCAATCAAAAAATTACTGGCTTTGTTCAGTCCGTCCGGATGGTCGCCCGCATTCCGTGCCTCGCTGGGGCATTTTCCTGGATGAAAATTTTTACTACGATGGCAGCCCAGATACCCGGCATGCCAGAAATATCCTGCAAAACCCACAGGTGAGCCTGCATCTTGAAAGTGGTGACGAAGCCGTGATCCTCGAGGGAATTTCAAGCCCGATTATTAGACCGGAAACTGTACTTGCAAACCAACTTTCAGCAGCTTTTTGTTTGAAATATTCGGGGTTTGGATATTCTCCAGCACCCGATCAATGGGATGCAGGGGGTTTATTTGTCTTTAGGCCGTCCACGGTTTTGGCGTGGACCGTGTTTTTTGAAAATCCAACCAAATTTGTGCTCGCAGCTCAAGGCTAAACCGGTTGGTAATTTCCTGTAACCTACGTTAAATAATCCCGATTTCTCTGCCAGCCTTGCCAATGATATCCATAGCTCGTTGAATTTCATCAGGCTCATGCGAAGCCAACACAGTAGCGCGTAAACGTGACAGGCCCTCCGGAACTGCTGGGGAAACAACCGGCAGGACAAAAACATTATTTCGCTGGGCTGCCTGAGTGAGAGCATAGGCTCTTTCATCCGTACCACATAAAACAGGAACGATGGCAGTGGTGGTCAACATAGTATCAAAACCCATGCCCTTAAGACCATTGATAAATTGACGTGTGTTCTTATTGAGACGTTCGATGCGCCAGGGCTCATCCAGGATCACCTTGAAAGCCTCATTGGCGGCAGCCGCCTGGGCGGGTGGTAATGCCGATGAAAAAATATAAGCCCGCGAACCAAGACGAGATCGGAAGAGCGTCGTGTAGGGAAAGAGTGTTCAGAGCCGTCAAGAACGTGGGGGGGGCCGTTCTCTTTAAGCAC
>CAZLJB010000095.1:0-8958 GCA_964559195.1 uncultured Anaerolinea sp.
GGTGACCGGGCGGGTGGTCGAAGAGCTCGGGCTGCACGTTCACCACAATGTGCAGGTTTTTTCGGGCGGAGCCACCAGCGCCATGCTGTTAAAGATGGCAGCCGGCTTGATTGCGACCGGTTCTTCCAAAGCCATTTTGTGCCTGCACACCGACAAGCTGGGTACCAGCATCAGCGGCCAGGAAGGCATCGATTTGTTTTCAACCGCTGGCATCTCAAAGGAGTGGGAGGTGCCGTACGGCATGCACTACTCGACCGTGGCCGGCTTGATCACACAGCGCTATATGTTTGAGACCGGTACCACGCCTGAGCAACTGGCGGCGGTGTGTGTCTCGAACCGCAAATGGGCCGAGCTGAACCCGAACGCCATGTTCCGCAAGCCGCTCAGCGTGGAGGCGGTCTTGAATTCCAAGATCCTTTCCAGCCCGCTGCATGCCTTTGAATCGAACATGCTGGCAGATGGCGGCTCGGCTTTTGTGGTGGTCTCGGCTGAAAGAGCCCGCGATCTAACCGACAAACCGGTTTATCTGCTCGGAGAGGGCTCGCGCATGACGCACTTTGCGCTCTCACAGGACCCGGATTTGACGCGCTTTGGATACGCAGTGGCTGCGGCCGAGGCTTATCAGATGGCCGGTTTGGCAGCCTCCGACATGGATCTGGCGGAGTTGTATGACTCTTACCCGATCTTCCAGTTGATCGCGCTGGAAGAGCTGGGCTTTTGCCAGCGCGGGCAGGCCGGCGCTTTTGTGGCGGCGGGCGGCACCTGGCCGGGCGGGCGCCTGCCGATGACCACCAACGGCGGCATGCTTTCGCAGGGCCATACCGGCGCCGGCGGCGGAATTGCGATCCTGGTCGAGGCTGCCAGGCAGTTGATGGGCAAGGCTGGTGAGCGCCAGGTAGCCGGGGCTCGTTTTGCAATTGAGACTGCCACCGGCGGCACCTATGTCGATGCGCATGTGACCATTTTGGGAACCGAAATTCCGTGATGAGAGCGCCTGGAGCCCCACACCCATGACCGTCAAACCGACCCCCCCGCTCGACCCCTGGACCCGCCCGTACTGGGAAGCTGCCCGCGAAAACCGGCTGCTCTTGCAGTACTGCGAAAAATGTGCCAGGCATATTTTTTACCCGCGTCGTTATTGCCCGTTTTGCGATAACGACCAGCTGAGCTGGGTTGAATCACGCGGGCTGGGACATATCTATGCATTTACCGTGGTTTATAACAATGCGCCTTCAGCTTTCCTGCCGGATATGCCGTATGTGATCGCGATCGTCAAGCTGGATGAGGGTGTGCAAATGATGAGCAACATCGTTGGCTGCAGCCCGGAGCAGGTCCAGAGCGAACTGCGGGTTGAGGTGGTTTTTGAAAAGGTGAGCGATGAAGTGACCCTGCCAAAGTTCAGGCCTGCTTCACCAGCCTGAACTTTGGCATACAGTGAAAACATCTGATCTTTGTGCGTTATGGCGGCGAAACCGAAAGGCCTGCCGAGGGTAGGGGCGCAGCGGCGCTGCGCCCCTACAACCTGAAAGGAAACGCGATATGCCGGAAAAATATTGGGACGATTTTAGTGTGGGTCAGGTTTTCAACAGCATGGGTATCACAGTCACAGAAACGCACCTGGTCAATTGGGCCGGGTTGACGATGGATTTTTACCCGCTGCACATGGATCAGGAATATGCTGCCAAATCACCCTTCAAACAGCGCGTGGTGCACGGGCCGCTGACGTTTGCCCTGGCAGTCGGGCTGATGGGCATGACCGGCGAGGCCAAGGATTCCGTGATTGCCTGGCTGGGTGTCGACAATATGCGCATCCCGGCCCCGGTTTTTATCGGCGATACCATCCGTCTGAAAGCCGAAGTGGTCGAACTGACGCCTTCCCGCAAGCCCTCCCAGGCCACCTGTAAAATGCGCTACGAGATTTACAACCAGGCCAGCCTGCTGGTGATGAATTTTGATATGAATTTCCTAATGCACAGAAAGGTGGCCCAGTGAATTCGCTACCTGACCAGGCTGAAATCCGGCGAACCACGCGCGACTTTGTGGAGCGCGAGATCCCGATCGAACTGTCGCGCAAGATCGACCAGCAGGATATTTACCCGGATGAGCTGCTGCGCAAATTCACCAGCACCGGTCTGTGGGCGCTCAACATCCCTGAAGCTTACGGCGGGTTGGGTGGCAAAACTGTGCATGCGATGCCAATTTACGAGGAACTCTCGCGGCGGCTGCCGGTGCTGGCCTGGGTCATCGGAAATATCATGCTGTACGGCAACGATATTATCGGCTCCAACGGCAGCCCGGCCCAGAAGCAGAAATTCCTGCCCGAGCTGGCCCAGGGCAAGCTGCGCTTTAGCTTTGCGCTGACCGAACCGGAAGCCGGCTCGGATGCAGCCAACCTCAGCACCAAGGCGGTCTTGCACGACGATGCGTATTGGATCACCGGCAACAAGCTGTTCATCACCGGCGCAGGCACCAGCGATTTTGTGGTGACCCTGACACGCACCGACCCCTCGCGCTACAAGGGCATCACCGCTTTCGTGGTGGATGCCAGGCGGCCGGGTTACAGCGCCATGCCGCTCAAGAAGCTGGGCTATCACGGCTCAAATACCTGCTCGGTGCATTATGAAAATGTGCGCGTCACAGCCGATGAGATCCTGGGAGGGGCCGATGGTCTCAACCAGGGCTGGAAACACATGACCAGCCTGCTGAACAGCGAGCGCCTGGCGCTTTCAGCCTGCGCGCTTGGGATCGGTCAGGCAGTTTTGGATGAAACCGTGACCTATTGCAAGCAGCATTATGATCTAAGCCACCCCAACGGACGTCACCAGTCCATCCAGCACGCCATCGCGGAGATGGCCAGCGAGCTGGAAGCCGCCCGACAACTGGCCTACCACTCTGCCCGGTTGGTCAGCCAGGATATCGAGTGCCTGAAGGAAACCTCGATGTCGAAGTATTTCACAACCGAAACCGCCAAACGGATGGCCCTGCGTGGGATCGACCTGCTCGGCAGTGACGGCGGCACGCTGGCCTGGAACCTGCAGCGTTATCTGCGCGATGTGTTGGTGCTGACGATCGGCGGCGGCACCAGCCAAATCCAGAAGAACATCATCGCCCGCCAGCTTGGTTTGGACACACTCTAAAGCCCAGCCGCTGGCACCATAAAGGAACTTCTCTTGGAAAAAACTGACGAATTGACCGAGCTTGACCAGGCCAAAAAGGAAAAGGTTTTTAGCGCGGCAAAAGAGCTTTTTGGCCGGTTTGGATTCAAAAAGACCACGGTCGATGAAATCGCTGATTGGGCCGGCATTTCAAAGCGCACCATGTACGAGGTCTTTGCCAGCAAAGAAGCCATCCTGGCTGAACTGGTCAGGTTCGAAGCGCTGTCTTTCAGACGGCACTGCAAGGCAGAAATCCGCAGCCTGATCGATATGGAAGCGGAGCTGCGCACTTTTTGTATTTTGTGGCGTGATTATTTTGCCAGCAATAATTTCCTGGCGCAGGTATTGACGGATGAAATGGGCATGTTTTCGCCTTTTCTGAAGGATGAGATCGACCTGGTCGAAACCGGCATGCGAGAAATGATTTCTCGGCTGCTGCAGGAGGGCATCGAAAAGCGAGCCTTCCGTACGCTGGATCTGGTCTCGACGGTTGAATGTATCTTGATTCTATTGCGGCGCTTCACCCTGGAGGTTTCCGCTCAGCAGGCGCTGGAAGATGGTGATCAATGGATTTCGTTCATCATCCAGGCGGTCAGGGCTTGACCTATCCCCCGGCCCCTTCCCTGGCAGGGAAGGGGGAAAGATCCTTCCAGGGTGGAATGAGGGACGGCCGCCGGCGGGTAGGGAGAAACGGTCGCGGGGGTGGTTGTTTGGGATGGTTGGTTATTTGTTTTTTTTGGTTGTTTTTAAGAATTGACTAAAAAAGAGGAGAAACATGGACACTTCGTATCTTTCTTTGCGGGGTAAGGTGGCATTGGTGACTGGCGGAAGCCGTGGGATTGGCAAGGCGATTGCGCTGGCGTTTGCGGATGCCGGCGCGGATCTGGCGATCAGCAGCCGCAAGCAAGCCGCCCTGGATGAAGTGGCACAGGAAATCCGTGCACTGGGGCGGCGGGCGCTGCCAGTGGCCGCACATAACCGCGAGCCGGAGGAATTGCGACAGCTTTTTGAAAAGGTCAAGGCCGAGTTTGGGCGGGTGGATATTTTGGTCAACAATGCCGCGACCAACCCGGTCATGTCGGCGCTGGTGGAAACGGACGAAAAGGTCTTTGACACCATCATGAACACGAATCTGAAGGGGTATTTTTTACTCTCGCAGCTGGCGGCCAAAGCCATGATCGAACAGGGTCAGGGCGGCAATATCCTCAACATATCTTCGATCGGTGGTCTCAGCCCGGATAAGGGTTTGGGTGTTTACTGTATCAGTAAGGCGGCCATCAATATGTTGACGCGCGCAATGGCGCTGGAGCTGGGCGAGTATAACATCCGGGTCAATGCCCTGGCACCGGGTGTCGTGCAGACGCGTTTCAGCCAGGCGCTCTGGAGCAATGAAGAGCTGATGAAGACGGAAATGGGGCACATGCCGCTCAAGCGGATTGCCCAGCCGGAGGAGGTGGCTCAGATGGCGCTGACGATGGTTTCGGGTGCAGCCGCCTATGTGACCGGGCAGGTGATTGTGATGGATGGCGGTGGCTCGATCTAGGATGTAGATTATGTAGGGGCGCAGCGTTGCTGCGCCCACCCTTCACCCCTCATTTCCCTGCCGCCAGCAGCGGCGTTCTAAGGACAAGGTAACCGAAGAAGAATCATTTCAAGTGGCCTCCTGTGTTTAAGCGGGAGCCCAAAGGAGCAGACTGATGAGCGAAAATAAATATGATGTGATTGTGATCGGGGCTGGCGTGGCTGGCCTGGGCACTGCGGCTCTGCTGGCCCGGGATTTCGGCAAGAAGGTGCTGGTGCTGGAACGGGCGCCGTTCATCGGCGGACGGACCCTGTCCTTTGTGGGCAGGGGGGATAAGGTAACGGTCGATGGGCTGGAGATGAATGCGGAGCAGTTCAAGCGTTCACTGCCGTTTGCCAGCTGCACGCTGGGTAAGTGCACACCTGACCTGGAAACCATTTTCTCCAAAGGACTGCTGGACGGCCGCACTTTTGAGGCCGGCGGGCATGGTCTCTTCTGGGGCAATAAGAGCCGGGTACACTGCCTGTTGGATCACCTGGGCGAGTTTGTGCGCCTGCCGCTCAATGAGGGCCTGGGCTTTGTGCAATGGCAGGGCGAGGATGAAAACGGCAAGGCGCAGCCTGGGCTGCCTTTCCAGGTTCAAAAGCGTGGCGCATACCAGTGGATGTCGGATGAAGGTTTTGCCAAGACCATGGATCAACTCAAGGCCATGGGCACCTCCACCTTTGAAGACATGGCGCGCCTGATGAAGACTCCGCTGCAAGATTGGCTGGTGGCGCGCGGCATGCACCCCGAAGCTTATGATTACATCAAGGTCCTGGCTGCCTCCCAAACAGCGCAGGCCGAACCCGCCATGACCCCCACCGGCGATTTCCTGGGCTATATGGCCATCGCGCGCCCGATTGGTATGAACCTGATGACCGGTTCGGTCTCCACTGCCGACGAACCCGGCACAATCGCCATTCCGCTCGCCATGGAAAAAGTGCTGCTAGCGCACGGCGGCGAGGTGCGGCGCAACACCCCCGTCCAATCGGTGGTGATCGAAGATGGAAAGGCGCGCGGCGTCACGATCAAGACCGAGAACGGCCTGATCACGATCAAGGCCGAGGCGGTCATCTGCACCATCCCGCCCAAATACATCTTCAAAGTGCTGCCTAAGGAAAACTTCCCGGCCGAGTGGGTCGATTTGCTCGAGCAAAAGTTCTGGGGCGCCGGGCTGCTAACAGGCTGGGTCGGCACCAAACGCCGGCTGTGGCAGGATATTGGCATTGACGATCGCAGTTTTGTGTATATGCCGGGCATCATTCGCGATGAAGGCTATATCGGCGCGGTCGATATGGTCATGTGCGAGTTCGACTCGTGGGGTGACCGGACCGCCAAGCGCGCGCCGGAAGGCAAGCATGAATTCCTGTTTTCCACGGCGCTGACGGATAATGAAATGCGCAACCGCGACAAGGTCAACCGCATCATTGAACTGTGCGAGAAGTGGGCGCGCGAGATGTTCCCAACCTGGGACGAGGATGTCGAATTTATCATGTGGACGCCCTCGCCCGAGGCCTATGGCCTGTGGCGGCCGATCGGCGAAGAGCGTCCGGATGTTAAATCGCCCTGGGTGGAAGGTCTGTACTTTGCCGGTGACCAGTACGGCAAGCGGCTGTGGGGCGGCGGCGTGGATGGGGCATCGCTCTCGGCGGTGCTATGCGTGGACCAAATGATGGGCACCAACTTCGAGGAAAGCATCTTCCCCTGGTATCACCGCGGCATCCCCGATCCGGATACGCTTGAGGAGAAATAAAGCATGGGTTTAAAAACCGTAGAACAATATAAAGCCAGCCTGAATGACGGGCGCATGGTTTATTACAAGGGTGAGCTAGTGGCGGATGTCACCACACATCCCGACCTGTCCGTGGCAGTCGATACCATGGCACTCGATTTTCAGCTGGCGGAGATGCCTGAATACCAGGATCTGGCCACGGTTTTTGATGAAGCCCTGGGTGAAAGAATTAACCGTTACTATCATCTGCCCAAAAACGGGGATGATCTGCTCAAGCAGTTTGAGTTGATCGTGGCTTCGACCCGCATGGGCGATGGGTTTATCCCCCTGGCGCATGATATCGGTTCGGATGCCTTGAACGCCGCCAGCATAACCGCCAATACCATGGGCAATCCGGATTATATCCAGCGCATTGAAAATTACCGGAATTATCTCAAGAAAACAGACCTGGCGGTTGTGACTGCCATGACGGATGTGAAGGGCGACCGCATGCTGCGGCCGTCCGACCCGCAACAAAATCATCCAGATTATTATGTGCATGTGGTCGATAAGAACGAGAAGGGCATCATCGTGCGCGGGGCCAAGGTGCATATCACCGGCGCGCCGTACGCCAACGAGATCTTTGTCATCCCAAGCCGGGCCATGAGCGCCAATGACGCGGATTATGCGGTGGCATTTGCCATTCCGGCCAATACCAAGGGGCTCAGGATGGTGTGCCGGCCCTTCCAGGCACATATTTCACAGTTGGAATTTCCCAACAGCCGCCCGGTGCGGGTGCATACCGATGCGCTGATCATATTTGATGATGTCTTTGTGCCCTGGGAACGGGTTTTCCTGTGCGGTGAATGGAAGCACTCGGCCACACTGGTTTACAATTTCGCGCTGATGCACCGGCGCACCGGCTGCGCCTATCGCATCCCGATGTCCGAGCAATTCCTGGGGGTGGCAAAGGCCATCGCTGAATACAATGGCATCGCCAATACCGCGCACGTGCGCGAGAAGTTGACCGACCTGGTCATCTATCTTGAAACCCTGCGCTCCATGTCGCGCGCTGCCTGCCTGGATTTTGTGACGTATGGTGGGATTGCGGTTCCAAACCCGATCAGCACCAATATCGCCAAATATTACTTTGCCAACGAATACCACCAGGTCGTTAAAATCATACAAGACCTGGCGGGCGGGCTGCTGGTGACCGCCCCAACTTACAAGGATTATGAATTACCAGAACTACACGCTGACCTGGAAAAATACCTGGGCGCAAAGACCGGTTATTCTACCGAGCAGCGCCTGCGCATGCTTGATTTGATCCGGCGCATTACTGGCGCCGACCGCGAGACGATTGCCATCCACGGGGAAGGTTCCCTGCAGGCCCAGCGTGTCACCATCCTGGCAGAAGCGCGCCAGGTGCTGGCTGAATGTCAAAAGACCGTTGAACTGCAAGCCGAGATCCGTTGAAAATAAAGACTTCCTTTACCGAAGCCACCGGTATCGCTTATCCCATCATCGGGGCACCCATGTTTCTGGTCAGCTATGAGCGTTATGTGATTGCGCTGGCGGAAGCCGGGGCGATGGGTACTTTTGCCCTGCCAAATTACCGCACCGTCGCCGAGTTGAAACAGGCCTTGCAGACCATCCGCCAGGCTACCAGCCAGCCGATCGGTGTCAATATCCACTTATCCGGGCGTTTTCCGTGGCAGGAACAACTGGCGGTTTGCCTGGAGGCCGGGGTTTCTTTTTTCATCAGTTCACTGGGCAACCCGGCCTTAATCCTGCCCGATGTGCACGCCAATGGCGGCGTAGTGTATGCAGATGTGGTCAGACTGGATCAGGCCGTCAAGGCCCGCGACCGCGGTGTGGATGGTCTGATCGCGGTTGGGGCCGGCGCGGGAGGTCACTGCGGTAATATTTCGACCCTGGTGCTGACGCCTTACCTGGTGGAACAGACCGGGCTGCCGGTCATTGCCGCGGGCGGGATCAGCACCGGTCAGCAGATGGCCGCGGCCCTGGCGGTGGGAGCCTGCGCCGTGATTGTCGGCACGCGGCTGATCGCAACCGAGGAAGCCGGGGCCTCGCCAGCCTACAAGCAGGCGGTGGTGCAGGCCGGCCCGGACGAGATCACGATCACGGCCGCTATTACGGGCCACCAGGCCAGCTGGCTCTCAGGCAGTATTGCCAGTTTTCAGGAGCAGCCGGCCCTGGATTCGAAAAAATGGCTCGACCTGTGGAGTGCCGGTCAGAGCGTGGCCCAGACCAGTTCGATTCTGCCCATCCGGGCAGTGATTGATGAGATGGTGGCTGGGTACCAGCAGGCCTGTCAACGGCTGGATCAAACGCTGGGTCGGCGAAAGCAGGTTGATTTGTGAAATGAGGGGCCGGTCTTTCTTGCAGGCCAGCCCTCCTTGCCGATTTGTCAGACCCGCCCCTTGCCGCCGCTAGAAGCATACGGAGCGAAAGCAGGTTGAGTTGGTTGCAGGGAATGGTTTTTTTGACTGGGTGTTATTTTTTTA
>CAZLJB010000096.1:0-2087 GCA_964559195.1 uncultured Anaerolinea sp.
CCCTCGTCCTGCAAGGAGGGGCGGTATTTTGTTTTCCAAAACAGGAGGTACTACCATGTTAGATATTAACCTTATCCGCGAAAACCCGGAAGTCGTACGCAAGGCCATCCGGGACCGTCAGGGCGACCCGGCTCCAGTGGATACCATTTTGAAACTGGACGAACTCCGTCGCAAGCTGCTGATCGAAGTGGAAACGCTCAAAGCCGAGCGGAACGCCGTCTCGAAAGAGATCGGCAAGATGAAAGATCCGGCCGAAAGGCAGATAAAAGTTGAAGCCATGCGGGTCGTCGGGGATAAAATCGCGGCCCTCGACCGGCAGGTTATCGATACAGACAGCGAACTCAAATCATTAACCGACATGCTGCCTAACATCCCTGATCCGCGCACACCCTATGGCGTGGATGATAGCGAAAATATCGTGATCAAGATTGCGGGAGAACAGAAAAAATTTGACTTTGCGCCCAAACCACACTGGGATCTCGGCCCCGCCCTGGGTATTATCGATTTCGAACGAGGTACCAAGCTGACCGGCTCGCGCTTTTACGTATTGAGCGGCGCAGGCGCGCGCCTGCAGCGGGCTCTGATCGCCTGGATGCTCGACCTGCACACCCGAGGACAGGGCTACCGCGAACAATACCTGCCCTTTATGGTCAAAACAGCCACTGTCTATGCTGCCGGGCAACTGCCCAAGTTTGCCGATAACCTCTACAAAGATCACGAGGAAGATTTTTACTTTGTACCCACTGCTGAAATTCCGCTAACTGGTCTGCACATGGATGAAATCCTCGATGAAGCCAGCCTGCCGCGCTATTACACTGCCTATACGCCCTGCTTCCGCCGAGAGAAAATGAGCGCGGGGCGCGATGTACGCGGGATCAAACGCGGCCATCAGTTCGATAAAGTTGAAATGTATATTTACTGCAAGCCGGAAGAATCGGAAGCCATGCATCAAAAAATGCTGCAGGATGCCGAAGCAACCTGCGCCGGGCTGGGACTTACCTATCGCGTCAAACAGCTTTGTACGGGCGATATTGGGTTCGGCGCAACCATGACATACGATTTGGAAGTCTGGGCGCCGGGCTGTGACGAATGGCTGGAGGTTTCCTCGATCTCAAACGATACCGACTTCCAGGCCCGGCGCGCAAACATCAAATATCGCCCGGCAGATGGTGGTAAAGTTAAATTACTGCACACCCTGAATGGCTCGGGCCTGGGATTGCCGCGCACTTTGATCGCTGTGATTGAAAATTACCAGCAGGAAGATGGGTCGATTGTTGTACCCGAAGTTCTGCGCCCCTGGATGGGCGGAATTGATGTAATCCGATAGTTAAAAAGCTGGAACAAGCATTTTGGCTTGTTCCATCTTTTTCTTAGTATCTGGATTATATAATGACGGAATCTGCATGAATAATTGGCCAATTCTGAGTGAATTTCTGCTGCAATGGATCACCCTGACGTTTATGTTAATCGGGTTGGTAGGCCAGATCATCCCCATCTTCCCGGGCATTCTCATTATCTGGTTATCTGCCCTGGGTTACGCCATTATCGAAGCCGCTGCGGGAAAAATGGGCGGCCTGGATTGGCTGCTATTTACTGCAATCACAATTCTTATGATCGCTGGAAGTTTTGTAGACAATATCATCATTGCCAAAAAGCTGCGGGAAACCGGCACACCCTGGAGATCTATTGGCATCGGATATGCTGCCGGTTTGGGTTCAAGTCTCTTCCTGACTCCTTTCGCGGCCCTGATCATCACACCACTGGCGCTATATGCCGCCGAATATTGGCGATTGCGAAATTTTCACCAGGCCTTTGATTCGGCCAAGGGCTGGCTAATTGGTTTTGGGTGGACTTTCCTGGCACTGATCGCCATCGGTGCCATAATGATTGGCCTCTGGTTGTTGTGGGCCTGGAGTTAATAAAAGATACCATCCCCTCAAGAAATGGTATCTTTGCTTTATAAAATTTATATATTTTCAGAAGAAGGTTATGGATGGTTGAAATTAGGTTTCGCCACAAAAAACCTTCTGTTCTTCCAACCATCCAACCCAAGGCGGAGAATACAAAGTTAGTGTTCCTGCGATCCG
>CAZLJB010000096.1:2187-8940 GCA_964559195.1 uncultured Anaerolinea sp.
AAATGTCATCGTCCAAATTTGTTTCACTGTTGATGGCAATATTGAGTCCACCAATCACCAATCCGTCCTTGGTAAGTGCCTGTACGTCGCCTTGAAAATCTACCTGGGCGATGCGTTTTTCGGAATAAAGTTCCTCAATTTCCTGTAGACGTTCATGATCAAACTCATTTTCGAGTTGTTTCTTATTATTAGCATCAAAGACAAAAAACAACCGGACGTCCTCCCAACTGCGCTTGACCGAATAAAGCTGATCGCCAGGCAAAGCACTGCTGGATGCATTCACTAAACCGGTTCCACCCGTCGCGAGAAAAGCCAACATGGCAGCAGTAGTAACAGCCAGGCGATAAAACCGTGTATTGAAAATATTTTTGCTTTTTATGCGGACACGCGAGGCTGGCAAGGCCTGGATAGCAGCGCTGTCCTGTTCACGCATTTCAGCAGCAGCCTGCAAAACCCGCGCTCGGCCACGATTCACTGCTTGAGAAGGAACATCAGTGACTACGATAGAACGAGCCTGAACTGCCGCAGTCAGTATGGGGCGCAGTTCATCTACCAGGCCAGGGAAACGCGCCAGGCAAGATTCCAAATCTCCACCCTGTTCCAGGTTCTCCATGCAAATCTCAAAAGCATCATAAATATTAACATTACTCATGGTAAATCACCCATCACACGGTTAAGAGCGGCCAACGCACGAAACTGAAGTTGTTTAACTGCATTTATATTTTTTGCCATCAAACTGGCTGTCTCATCCAGAGAATAACCCAGGTTAAAACGCAGGGTTATTACATATTGTTGTTCTTCCGTTAGCGTAGCCAGAGCGCTTTTCAAACGCCCGTCACGCTCCTGCTTCTCAAAGTCAATGGCAAGGCTTGGAGCATTATCCGGTATTGTTTCTGGCAGTTCGCTCTCAGGCCGGCGATACGATTTTCTCAGGTGATCAACTACAATATGTGAAGCGGTCGATAAAAGCCAGGCCTTCAAATTAGTCTGGGGACCACGCCCAGTACGGGAAGCTTCCAACAAGCGAACGAAGACATCGCTGGCGATATCTTCTGCAACATATTCATCATTCAGGCGATACCGTACAAACCGGTAAACTTCAGAGAAGTAACGGTCATACGCTGCGCTGATTGCTTGAGGATCGAGACGCCTTAGATCTTCCAGTTCGTTCTTTTCAGACAAGGACATAATGGGATACAGAAACCCCTGTTTCAATTTAGGATAATTCAAGTATACCATTTCAGCCTGTCTTGCATTCTCTCTGCCACATGTACGGGCAAAAGCCATTTGTACTATGAATGAATCGACCCAGAATTCATGAGCACTGGCCTAATCACCGGGTTAATATCCAATACCCGGACGCCATGCACAATTGTCTGTTTTTTGATCGGGAAATTACAGTGTTATGCACAGAACTGCTGCTAGCCGTAACTCAGATCAAATATTTTTCATATAGTTCTATAGTACTAGTCGCTGAGCAAGCGAAAAAGTTACTTTACTTTTGTGGTGTCCCTTGCAGTTTTGGTGCAATATCATATACACGCCGAAATTCCGCCAGATAACTCGCCGCAATCTGTTTATCAAAGAAAATAACTACATTTTCATCATTGGTTCTTTCTGCACTGGCAGTAAAGTTGTATGACCCTGTAATGACAATTTCCTGATCAATAATAATAACCTTATGATGCATTAATCCCGGGTTGCCATCTAAATATACGGATAAGCCAGCTTTTTTGAAAAAATTGTACTCACTTCCGGTATTTGATCTAACCTGGGATTCATCCATTACGCCCGCCACCGGCAAACCATCCCGAGCTTTCTGACGGAGAATATCGCCAAAATCATCTGCGGTGAAAGAATAGGCCATGAAGTAAATACTGCTCTTGGCGTCTCGCAAAAGGGTGGCAATCCGGTTGGCTACATGATCATCTGGAGAAAAATAGATTTCAATATTAACCCCGTCAACCAGTACAACCGGGTAAGGCGTATCCGCAATGGCATCTGGCCCAAAGAAATCATCCTTGAACATTTCTTCAAACTCGTTGGTGTAATCCTTGGCAATCTTGGTGGAACGGATGCGAACCAGATTATTATTGTCCTGATAGGTACCCGAAGTGGTAAAGTTCATAGAACCCGTCCATACCTCGGCGCGATCAATAACGATGAATTTGTCATGCATCAAACCAGGCCGGCGGTCACCAATAATTTTAATACCAGCTGCCTGAAGAGCTTCTGGTGTGCTCCCATGCATGTTATCGCTTTCCATTACAATCCGCACTGAAACACCACGGTTAAAAGCCTGGATCAAAGCATTTTGTACAGAGTATAGACTGAGGCTGTAAGCTGCTACATCCACAGAAACACGCGCCTCATTTATGGCAGCAACCAGGGGTTGATCAGGGCCATCTTCTGCGCGATATGCATCCGGGTTACTGGGAGCAGTGAAATAAATTTCGTAGTATGGCCCCCGCACACCATAGCCCACTTGCAAGGGAATATCACTCAGGTTGCTGCTGTGAATCGGAGTGGTAAAACCAGCCGGCGCATTGGTAGATCGCGAAGATTGCGTGCCTGCTTGTGCCGGAAGAGTCGTTGAATTTATTGAACATGCCAGGCTGGCCAGGAAGAGGAAGCACACTGATAACTTCATCCTCAGGTGGCCCGGGCGGAAAAGGATCGTCATTTTTTGCTCGCTATTTCCGAAAATTTACGTTATGAAGAAAATAACCGGGAGCGTACCGGTTATTTTATCAAAATCCCTGTCTGGATAAAGCAACGATTACTATATGAATAATCTACGCTCCAGGAAAATCAGGGCAGAATAGATCCATACCAGGTTTTAAAGTTGTTTCACGGGGAGAGTATCCACAAGCTTGGCTGAGCAAGATTGAGTTGAATAGAAACTGATTTCAGCATGTCACGCCGTTCTGCTTCAATACCCATGATGATGAACTCCGCCATGGGACGAACATCCTCAAGAGCCAGGGTAACCGGATCGAACTGGCAAACCTGACCCTGCAGCATAGAGACCGGCTGTTTTAATAACTGCATACCCTGGCCAATCATCTGTTCAAGCGTGCAAGTATACGCCGGAACAAAAAATGTACGTGGTTTTTGCCAGAATTCAAGAGCCTGACGATTCTCATTCCCTGAGTAAGTCTCACGCTGGACCATCACCAAACCCTGTGCCACCCAATAGGGACGTCCTCGCTGGCCAGCCTGGATACCATCCGCGAAATGGATCTCAACTAAAGATAATCCAGAGGGTTGTTTTTCGTCGAGGCAGGCTGCCTGTCCACAAGTCGGACAAAGCCAGGCCACTTCATCGACATTTGCCAGGATGGGCGCCTGGCACTTCAAACACTGAAGAGGCTGCAAAACCGGCATGCTCATGATAATTTACCTCTTTCAGATGGATCAACCGCTTTCATGGCCATTTTGAAAATGTCAGCATAATCCCCACTGGTAAATTTCTGCAAGTCAATTTTCGCGCCACCAAATTCGTAATTTTCACCATATCGAAAAGTCCTGTAAGCAAAGCCCATTATGCCCAGGCCCACCACCAGGGCGCCCAATAATAAACCAAAAGAATTATCGGAATTGTGAGAACCCGAAGAAGTAGTCAGAATAAATGCAGGCACATCCACAGCCAGAAAAGCACCCACGGCCATTCCAGCCACCAGTACCGCGGCACGATAAAGCACATTTCCCGGGGCCTTGCCATACAGAACCTTACCAGAAAACCCATCCACCACTACCTGGAAGGCTCGCTCACGGTACAAATAGCGGATCACCCATAAAGGATAATAAACCAGCCCAAAACGCTTATTAATGAATCGCACAAAGAGTTGGGCAACCCGGTCAAGACTGGCAGCAGCACCAACCTGGTTTTGGAAATCCTGTTCAGCAGCCTGGTTAGCGTCACTGATCGAGCCAACCGGTTCAAAAACCATTCCATTGGCGTGCAAAACATCGCCATTAAATGGTTCAAGCGGCTGATTCACCAACTGGATTTGCTGGACGCCAAATTCACCCACGTCGCAGGCAGCGCCAGTCCAGACCATCTCCCGGACAATTTTCACTTCGCGAGCCTCATATCTTTTATTATCACCGCTGCCGACTTCCTTTTGACCAAAAGCCCAGCCAAGTGCGCGACTCCACAAAGTCCAGAATGGCAAATAAACCAGAAAGACTTCCGCGACTTTCGATTTTGAACGAACATCACGAGCAATTGCAAAGTTACCAAAAAATTTACTCAACGCCTGAAGCGCTTGCTCTTTGCTGGCGCGGGCTGGCACCTGGTATCGACGAACACCACGCTCTCCGCGCACAATTGAACGCAAATCGCAATATGGGCAGCGCACAATCACCTGCCCCTCAGGAACCGGAACAACTCCACCGCAGCGCGGACAACCAAGACCTTTCGTTGATTGAGTTTCGCTCATCATTACACCCTGGATGCCACCCAACTTGCAACAGCAAATAAAATTGGGGCAGCAATCAGGCCGCCACCCAAACATGCCAGAAACCCGAAACCCGTTGAGAAACCGCTATTTCCGGCCAGGGATACTGCCAGGATTCCAGCCAGGCATAGGAAGGTAAACGCAGCAGCGCAGCCAACCACCAGGTAAGGCGCCTCAGCTTTAGCAGGAAATATATTTGCAAGCGTACGCCCGGTTGCAGCCTCAACCACAGCCGTAAATATGCGGTTTTGAAACCCATATTTGAAAGTATAGATCGGAATGTGAACCAGCGCACATTCAGTAATTTGCTGGATATTGACCTGCTTTTCAGCCAACCATTCCTGCGCAGCTGAAAGAGGCACGCTTGGCTCAACGGACTGGGCGGTAAGCGAGTCATCATATTTTCGCAGATCTCCGGCTGGCAGGTTCAATTTACGTAATTCTGTCACCGAAGTAGCTGCCGCCGGTTCCAGGTATATTCGTTCGTTGTCCCCACTTTTTACTTTGAAATACCAGACTGGAAAATATTGAAACGCCTGCCCAAGAATACGCGATTTTTTATCCAGATCCTTGACAGTATCGTTCCCAGCCATCCAGCGAGCAAGCGAGGCTGCAGCATCCTTTTCATTCAAAGTGGGAGAAAGGAACCAGTGAAATACAACTCTGGCTTTATCCAAATAGACAGTGGAACCACAATATGGACAGGTAATAAAAAGCTGACCTTCGTCAGGTTGTAGTTCGCCGCCGCACTGCGTACAATTAGACGTACTAAAAGAGGGGGAAGTGGGCATGGTCACAGTTTTTATTTTATCGCTTATAAGAGATAATACAAGACCCACGTTTTATTATTAAAAGGTAAGCGCTATTTATTGGTTTTAAAAAACCTTGCTGGCTTAGGGTACCTTCGCCATGCTCCAACCGGGCAGTGTATAATCCCCACTTGTGAATTCAGCCGCATCCTCCGCAAACCGCCAGATCGCCCGGGCCGCCGGGACAGTCATGCTGGCATTTGTACTGAGCAATATCGTCGGATTGCTCCGTCAAATCCTGGTCTCACGCGCCTTTGGCACCAACCAATCCTTGGATGCCTTTTACGCCGCAGCGACTTTTCCAGATCTGCTCTTCAACTTGCTAGCTGGCGGTGCCCTTGGATCTGCCTTTATTCCGACTTTCACCAGCTTCCTTGCTAAAAACGAACGCCAGGACGCCTGGCGGCTGGCTTCAGCAGTCATTAATCTGGTAATTCTTTCGCTCAGCCTGGTAAGCAGTGGCGCAGCCTTTTTTGCTCCAGCACTTGTGCGTCACATTATTTTCATTTTCAAACCCGACCTCGATCCCAACCTGGCCTCCCTGACGGTTGATCTGTTGCGCATTATCCTGATTGCCCCGACAATTTTCGGCGTGAGCGGACTGATCATGGGGATTTTGAATACCCATCAAAAATTCTGGATGCCGGCCCTGGCTCCTGTTTTCAACTGGATCGGATGGATATTAGGCCTCTTCCTTCTGGTACCCAAGATGGGCATTCAAGGCCTGGCCTGGGGATACGTGCTGGGAGCAATTCTGCACCTGTGTGTACAGCTTCCGGGCCTATTAAAACTGCAAGGTCGCCATTATTCATTCACATTTGGATTGGAAAATCGAGCAGTCCGTGAAGTGGGCCGCTTGATGGCGCCACGCCTGCTGGGTGTCGCTGCGGTGCAGATTAACTTTGTTATTAATGCCATGATCGCATCCGGCCAGGGAGAAGGCAGCCTTTCAGCCATCAATGTCGCGCGCATGGTCATGACCATGCCATTATTTGTGATTGCCCAGGCCATTGCAACCGCGGCCCTGCCAACTTTTTCGGCACAAGTGGCGCGCGGTGAACAGGATGAGATGCGCTCATCCCTGGCGGCCACCCTGCGTGGGGTATTACTGCTTTCAATCCCTGCCAGTATTGGCTTGATCTTATTACGCCAACCAGTGACAGCCATGTTGTTTGAACGTGGACAATTTGAAGCCCGATCCACTGAAATGGTCGCCTGGGCTTTGCTCTGGTTCACCGCCGGGTTGGTAGGACACGCGGTGGTGGAGATCCTTTCGCGAGCATTTTACGCCCTGCATGATACAAAAACTCCGGTCAGTGTGGGCGTGGCGGCCATGGGCCTAAACGCTATGTTTAGTTTTGGGTTTGCGGCCTTGTTTGCATCGGCAGGTTGGATGCCTCATGGGGGATTGGCGCTGGCAAACTCACTGGCCACGGCGCTGGAAGCAGTTATTTTGTTTATATTTATGCGCCGCCGGTTGA
>CAZLJB010000097.1:0-8868 GCA_964559195.1 uncultured Anaerolinea sp.
TTCATAGAAGTAGTTTATCACGCCCTCAGACAGCAGACAAGCGGCAATAATGGCATTTCTCAGGATGATTTTATCGCAGCTCGATTGTCTCCGACAATCGAGCCAAAATTCTTTGGTTTCAAGGCCAATAACAGCTTACTGCATATAGGTTTGAAGAGTGTGGTCGGGATCATCTTCGCGCCCATATTCCACCGTTTTCTGCATTTTTTTCATCTGGAAATGGAAGATGAGGGCGAAAGCAGCGATCAATAGGATGGCAGCTGGCATCCCCCATACCTACCAATAGATTGTTTTTTTCCTCAAAAAAACGTATACTGAAATTGGGCCAAATAATAACGGGTGGGCCGAGTCTATAAGGAGATCTAAGATGAATCAAGAAATCGGCTTATGGATTGACCACAAGAAAACAGTCCTCGTCAGCGCTGAGGGGAAAGAAGTTATCACTTTGATATCAAACATGGAGAAACGAGTTCGCTTTAGCGGAGGAACACGAGGAAAAACTGCCTATGGAGCACAATATTTTCCGGCTGATGATCAGGTGGACAGGCGCTTTGCTGAACATCTGAACAAGTATTATTCCGAAGTGATTGAACACTTGCGAAAGGCCAGAGCCATTATTATCATGGGCCCCGGGGAAGCAAAATTCGAACTTGAAAAACGCCTGGCCCAGGCCGGGCTTAAAAATTCAGTTCTCAATATCGAAACAACCGATAAACTGACCGAAAAACAGATTGCAGCGAAAGTTAAGCAATTCTTCACCGATCAGAGGCTGGCAGCAGCATAAATTCCGGCCTGTGATAAAAGAATACCTGCCCACCCCGACCCTCTCCTGTCCCCAGGAGAGGGTTTGTATCTGCGACCGGAATATCTGTGTATGTTTTCATGGAGCAAACCATCGATTTTCGCTTTATTTTTATCGGCAAAATTCAGATTGCATAAAGCCTGAAACGCGCGCTGCCACCGCCGCAAGCTGGGCGATGTATGGTTTGGCAACCGAATGGAGCCATTCCAGGCACATGCCGCCGGTGGAACAATATGCCGATCAGGTCCTGCCTCTGCTGGCTGCCAACCTGGGTATTAGCATGGAGTTTGACGGGCAAGCTTACGTGATCTGAGCCGCTGTTCAGACAGGCGGAGGTTCCCCACAAAAGCATGTCTCACAACAATCCCCTGCTCTGCAGATAACCAACTTTTCCGATAAGAGATCTACAATCGATCCCAGGGAATAATGTCACATTCCCAGGCTCAAAAGTCGTGACAAGAACAGACTTAAAGTACATTGCTTTAAAGACCTGATCTGGTTGATAATATTAAGCATGAACGAAAAGGATTTGTTTTTTACCTTTTTGGCATATTATTGCCTGACAATCAAAAAAGCCTGATGGGTGTCAACCACACCTATCAGGCTTTTTTAGCTTAACACCTTGCTCCGTTACGGAGATAAAAATCCAAAATCAAGAGGAGAATGAATGGAGACACCCTGGGAATATCGTTACGCCCATCGCATGCAAAAGATGGGAAGCTCTGTTATTCGCGAGCTGCTCAAGCTAACCGAACAACCGGATATCATCTCTTTCGGAGGCGGCCTGCCTGCACCGGAAGTATTTCCATTAAAAGAATTTAAGGACGCTTGTAACTATGTACTGGACCACGACGGCGCCCAGGCTTTGCAGTATGGCACCACGGAGGGTTACATGCCTCTGCGGCAGATGATTGCCCGCCATACGGTTCGCTACAGCGTGGATGTGAAACCGGAAAATATCCTGATCACTTCTGGATCACAGCAGGCGTTGGATTTTATTGGTCGTTTATTCGTCAACCGGGGTGATTATATCGTGGTCGAATCACCAACTTACCTGGGAGCCCTGCAAGCCTGGAATGCCTATGGCGCCCAATACATCACCGTCCCGATGGATGAAAATGGCATGATCGTGGATGAACTGGAAAAGGCCCTCAGGATTGGGCCGAAATTTATCTATGTGCTGCCCAATTTTCAAAACCCCAGCGGTGCCACCCTCAGCCTGGAGCGCCGCCAGAAGATCGTTGAGCTGGCGGATAAGTACGGCGTGCCGATTGTGGAAGATGATCCCTATGGACAGCTGCGCTACGAGGGTGAACATCTGCCCTCGCTGGTTTATCTGGACAGTAAATACCGCGGCGACGATGGCACATACACCGGGAACGTCATTTATTTAAGCACCTTCTCAAAACTGCTTTCACCAGGCATCCGCCTGGCCTGGGTGGTGGCCCCCGAGCAGGTTATCAAGAAATTGGTACACACCAAACAGGCCGCTGACTTGCATACGGCTACCTTTAACCAGATCGTGGCATACGAGGTAGGTAAGGGTGGCTTTCTGGATGAACACGTCAAGGTCATTCGCAAAGTTTACAAGGAACGGCGCGATGTGATGCTGGAGACGATGGAAGAAATCTGGCCGGCGGGCACAAGTTGGACCAAACCGCAGGGCGGCATGTTCCTGTGGGGTGTCTTACCTCCTGATATGGACAGCGCCGAAGTGATCAAAAAAGCGATTGAGCGTAAGGTGGCATTTGTCCCGGGCGGAGCTTTCCACGCCAATGGCGGCGGCAAAAATACCATGCGCTTGAATTTTTCCTATTCATCACCGGATGTTATTCGCGAAGGTTCCACGCGCCTTGGACTGCTGCTGCGCGAACTGGTCGCTGCGAGCGTCAGGCATAATTAGGCTGAATACAATCACCAATCAAAAGTGGGCCGCCAGATCTGGTGGCCCACTTTGATTAATCTACTCTTCCAGGTACGGTACGTAATCTGCGCGGGCAATACCCTGGTCAATGGCCTTTTGGGCCACGGCGCGAGCTACGGCCAGGTGTACCTTTTTATCGAGCGGGTTCGGCACAAGCTCACCGGGCGGGGCCATGTCTGCAATGGTCTGGGCGGCCGCCAACAACATTTCATTGGTGATCCGCGGAGCATTTGCATCCACCGCACCACGGAAAATACCCGGAAAACCAAGCACATTATTGACCGATTTGCCGTCCGCCGCAAAGGCAGCCCCTGCCTTGAGAGCAACTTCCGGGTCGATTTCAGGGTTGGGGTTGGAAAGGGCCAGGATGATCTGGCCTTTGCGTATCATTTCGGGCTTGATCAGGCCAGCGACACCGGTGGTTGAAATGACAATATCACAATTGGCCATCACCTCGCGCAGGTTGGAAGACCGCCCGCCGGCTGCTTCCAGGCGCTTAAGCGCCTCCGGGTTGAGATCCGCACCCCAGACCGGGTTGCCGGTCAGGCGCATGAGCATGTTGGCGGTGGCAAAACCAGCCGCGCCCAGGCCAATCTGGCCAATTTTCGCGCTGGAAAGATAGGTGCCAGTCCGGCGTGAAACAACCATCAACGCCGCGGTGGTGACCACCGCGGTACCATGCTGATCATCATGCATGACCGGGATATCCAGCCGTTTTTGCAGGCGCTCTTCAATTTCAAAGCAGCGCGGGGCCGAAATATCCTCCAATTGAATGGCCGCAAAGGTGGGAGCAATATTGGCAATCGTATCAATGATCTGGTCGGTATCGCGGGTATTCAACAGGATCGGGATACCCGAAAGCCCAACCAGGGTTTCCATCAACATGGCCTTACCTTCCATGACGGGCATGCCAGCCAGGGCACCGATGTCGCCCAGTCCCAGCACGGCCGTGCCATCGGTCACAATCGCAATCATGTGGCTGGTGGAGGTATAAAGCCTGGCCGAGGCCGGGTCTTTGGCAATTTTTAAGCAAACTTCCGCCACACCCGGGGTATAAACCTTGCGCAAAGTGGCCAGAGAATCAATCGGGTAGCGCGAACGAATGGCGATTTTCCCCTTGAGATGCAGGGCAAGAACTTCATCGCGCACATCCACCACCACGGTGCCTTCATTGACGCGCATGGCATCCAGAACAGACTCAAACTGGCCGAGGTTATCGGTATAAATGGTGATATCGCGCACAACGTGCCGGGATGTTTCAGTGAGCATGCTGATATCACCCACGCCGCCACCCGCATCCGAGATGGCAACCAGCAGACGTGCCAGTTGGCCGACGGTCTGGTCATTGCGTACCCGCACCGTACGGCTGACCTTTCGCTCCCAGGCCATTACAGCCTACCCTCAAGTAGATAAAGCAACTGGCTGTGCTCCTGGATCACAGGGCAACCCGGATCAGGAAACAAGCCATCCACATCCAACAAAACCGGAGACATACCGGCCAGGCGCGAACCAACCACATCAGCATAATAATTATCCCCAACATAGATGGATTCTCCGGCTGAAACCCCGGCTTTTTCCAATAAATAGTAAAAAACAGCCGGGTCAGGTTTAAATATCCCGGTTTCGCCTGCGAAAACTGCCAAACTGAAATACTCATTTAAACCAAGCTCTGCCAGATAATCTGCAAAGGATTCACCCCGGTTGGACAGAACCCCCAACAGGTAGCCCTGGTCTTGCAGGGTTTTAAGCGTTTGGACCAGATCAGCAGGGATGACATCCTGGGGACGGTAGGAAGCCTGCATGTGTTGGTGCAGCCTGGGGGCCAGATCCGCAGCCTGCTCAGGGCTGGCTCCCAACACAGCCAGGATACGCACGCCGTAATTGGTCCAGAAGGATTGTTCATCCTGATATAAACTATGATCCGCATGCAGTTCGGGGGATTCGGCAAAATAATAATGCTCCCAGCGAGCCGCCCGCAGTTGATCCTTGCGTTGGAAACCCAGACCCAGCGAACCGGCATGCTCCGTGAATGCCTTCCAACTGGCGGGCATATTCATTCTTAAAGTACCATCCAAATCATAGAAAATTGCGCGAATACCCATATAGATTCAACCACCAATCTGATTCATAACACGATTAAGAGGGATCAGACCCTGATCCAATCCATGGCCCCAGGGTTTGTTCCAGACCCCACCCAAAATCAGCGCACGCAGATCTTCTTCACTGGCTCCATTGCGCATGGGGGTCAACAAGTCAATTTCTTTTTCACGCAGCAAGCACATCCGCAAAACGCCATCCGCGGTCAGGCGGGCACGGGTGCAAGCCGAGCAAAACGGCACGGTGACCGAAGAAATAAAACCCAGTTCGCCCTTGCCACCTGGGATACGATAAATGCGCGCTTCACCATCATATTTCCCAGTAGCTTCCAGCGGACCAAATTCAGATTCGATCTTTTCTTGAATTTGGGCGGCAGTGATGATCTGCTGGGTCTGGATATCGGTCACACCCGCAAAAGGCATCATTTCGATATAACGCATCTGCCAGGGTCGATCAATTGTCAGGGCGGCCAGATCGATGACATCGTCCTCGTTATAGCCTTTGACAACGACCGCATTCAGCTTGACGGGTGCCAGGCCCACCGCTTCGGCGGCAACAATGCCATTCCAGACATCCTCAAGTTTGCCCCATCGGGTGAGACGGCGAAACTTCTCCGGATCCAGCGTATCAATGGAGATATTGACTCGCTGGAGACCAGCTTCTTTGAGGGGGCCAGCCAGTCGGGAAAGCAGAACGCCATTGGTCGTCATGGAGAGCGATCGTATGCCCGGTGTTGAAGCAATGCCCCGCACCAGTTCAACCACATTGGCACGGATAGTGGGCTCTCCGCCCGTCAGCCGGATTTTGTCAAACCCCAGGCCTGCAAATAAGCGCGCCAACATCAGGATTTCGTCATCCTGCAATAGTTCTGCATTTGGCCGAAAGGTCTGATCCTCCGGCATGCAATATATACAACGCAGGTTACAGTGATCCGTCAGCGAAATCCGCAGGTAATGTATGTTTCTTCCAAAACGATCAAGTGCCATCAGATACCTCGCACCAATTATTAAGATAGTTGTATTCACTCACTCGGCGGTCATCACCGGAAGGGAATGTGTCCCAAAAATAGATAATATATTTTTGCGTGACGACCTTGCAGCGTGCAGGTAATTAAACACGCTAAGTTTGTTATTATACAGCCTTCATTATTAGAAATTCAGAAGAGTATTACGCCAATAATTGACGCATTCGAACGGGCATGCTATTATGTTAAGGTAATCATTCGTTATTTTATTTATTGCATGCGCATTTATCGAACCCAGAGAGCAATTTTATATTTCTGCTGGCCTGAAGACATTCAGGGATAGTATGCAATGCGACAGCAGGAGCCCTTATGAGCGTTGATTTTTTAATTCGCATTGTTGGTATGTTGGTTTTTTCTGTACTGGGTGGCTATTTGGGGTTCTGGTTTGGAAGTACTAACTCCACTCCACAAACCTGGACTTACACTTTTGGATTTGCAACGGTCGGTGCCCTGTTCGGGCTAATTGGAACACCATATTTCACCACGCTGCCCATGCGTGCCATTCGTCGCTTGCTGGTGCGTGTTTCGGCTGAAAATTTATTAGCCGGCTTGAGTGGCCTGGTGGCCGGCTTATTGGTAGCGGCCTTATTGACTTTTCCACTTTCGAAGCTACCTGATCCACTCGGAAATGTGCTGCCCTTCCTTTCGGTGCTGTTGTTCGGATATTTCGGTGTAGCCTTATTCGTCATGCGCCAGGCCGATATCATGGCGGTGATTGGATCTGCCAGCAATCGCGGCGGCGAAAGCCTGAGCCCTGCCAGCAGCACCTGGGGACAGGGTTCACGTACCATTCTGCTGGATACCAGCGTCATTATTGACGGGCGGGTTTCTGATATTGCCAAGACAGGGTTTCTACCTGGCACCCTGTTGATTCCACGCTTTGTGTTGAATGAGCTACAGTATATCGCCGATTCGGCTGACAGCCTGCGCCGGCAGCGCGGCAGACGCGGCATGGAAGTGCTATCTGAATTACAAAAGGTATCCGCGGTCAGTGTGCGCATCAGCGACATCGACGTAGAAGGCGTACGCGAAGTGGATGACAAACTCGTCATCCTGGCCCGCCAGCTCAAATGCCCAATCCTGACCAACGATTACAATCTTAACCGCGTGGCTGAACTGCAAGGCGTGACCATTCTCAACATCAATGAGCTGGCCAACGCCGTCAAATCCGTGGTGCTGCCAGGCGAGACGATGGGAATTGCCATCATACAAGAGGGCAAGGAATCGAACCAGGGTGTGGGTTACATGGATGATGGCACGATGGTGGTGGTGGAAGGTGGTAACCGCTATATCGGGCAGACAAAAGCCGTGAATGTGACCAAGGTTCTCCAAACGGCGGCTGGCCGCATGATCTTTGCCAAGCCAGAGGAATAAACGGGGGTACTCTTCGTCAGTTTTCCTGATTCTTAAAAGTCGCGGTTGAAATTTGACCGCGCTTTTTTTATCAAATCCCGGCCACTGCCAGCGTCCGATTTTCAATCTGAACTAAAAATTTGAGAGGAAAGAAGATTGTTTTTGCCGGGAAAACATCGCTTTTCTTAAATTGAATTTTTAAATGATGCTGGCTGATAAAGACCAACCTGCCCCGCTCTGGTTTATAATTTGGCCATCAGGAGAGAAATTATGATCCGACTTTACAATACACTCACGCGAAAAAAAGAAGAATTGCAAACCCTCGAACCCGGTATCGTCAAGATGTACGTCTGCGGGCCGACTGTTTATAACGATGCCCATGTTGGGCACGCCATGTCCGCCCTGGTATTTGATATTATTCGCCGCTACCTGGAATACCGCGGGTATAACATCCGGCACGTCATGAATTATACCGATGTGGATGACAAAATCATCAATCGCGCCAACCAGATGGGGATGGACCCTTTTGCCCTGTCAGAACGTTATATTAATGACTTTGACCAGAACCTGACAGATCTCAATATTCAGCCCGCCACTGCCAAACCGCGGGTCAGCAAAACCATGCCGCAGATTATTGATTTTGTAAAAGGTCTGATCGAAAAAGGCTATGCCTATGCCGCCTCCAACGGAGACGTCTACTTCCGAGTTTCGCACGATGATGATTACGGAAAACTCTCGGCCCGCAAGCTGGATGACATGCAAGCCGGGGCGCGCATCGAGATCGAAGAGCTCAAAGAACACCCAATGGATTTTGCATTGTGGAAGGCCGCCAAACCCGGCGAACCTTCGTGGGACAGCCCCTGGGGCAAAGGCCGCCCGGGCTGGCACATCGAATGCTCCGCGATGAACCTGGCCGAGCTGGGCGAACAGATTGACATCCATGGCGGCGGCAACGACCTGATCTTCCCACACCACGAGAATGAGATCGCGCAGTCAGAATCTTTTACCGGCAAACCTTTCGCGCGCTACTGGATGCACAATGGCATGCTGCAGCTGGGTGGCGAAAAAATGTCGAAGTCGCTTGGTAATATCATCAGTATCAAGGAATTTTTAACCAGGCGCGATGCAGATGTGATGCGCATGCTGGTGCTGAACGGCAGCTACCGCGCCCCGCTAATGTTCAATGACGAAACGCTGGATGGCGCCGAAAAGGGCCTGGAACGGATCAAATCTGCCCTACGCCCGGCGCCAGATAAGGCCGGACCGGCTCCAGTTGGTGCCATCAATGCGCTGGCCACCCAGATGGATCTGACAAAAAACAGTTTTGAGAGCGCCATGGATGATGATTTCAACACCGCTGGTGCACTGGGCAGTCTGTTTGACCTGGTGCGCGCCATCAACACAGCCCGGGATGCAGGCGCGGATGCCTTACAGCTAAAATCCGCCCAGAATACGTTGCGGGAGCTGGCCGAGGTCTTTGGCTTGCGCCTGAGCGAAAAAACCGGCTCGGAGGGCGCAGACAAGTTCATCAATCTACTGGTGGATGTGCGCGCTGAAGTACGCAAACAAAAACTATGGCCACTCTCAGATCTTGTCCGTGACCGGCTAAAGGAGCTGGGCGTGACCATCGAGGACAGCAAGGATGGCACGACCTGGCGCTGGGGCTAA
>CAZLJB010000098.1:0-8860 GCA_964559195.1 uncultured Anaerolinea sp.
TTTCTTTACTCTTCGAGGGCTTCTTTGGCCTTCTTTGTTTGCTTACCGCGATCCTCAGTATCCAAAATACGTTTTCGGATCCTATAGTTAATTGGGGTAATTTCCAACAATTCATCATCAGACAGGTATTCAATTGCTTCATCGAGGGACATCTGGCGAGGAGGTGTCAACCGAATTTCCATATCACCACGCGAAGAGCGCATATTAGTGAGATGTTTTTTCCGGCAAATATTAATTGCAATATCAGCACCTCGACTGTTTTCCCCAATAACCATACCCATATACACCTGTATGCCTGGGTTAACAAAAAGGACTCCCCGCTCTTCAGCTCCCTTCAATGCGTAAGCTGTTGCATCTCCTGCTTCCATCGCAACAAGTGAACCAGTAGATCGGGCGTTCATGGCACCAGCAAGTTCATCGTATCCGTGAAATAACGAGTGAAGGATACCCATTCCACGTGTTGCCGTTAGAAATTGGTAACGGAAACCCAGCAAACCCCGCGTTGGGACAATATAAATCAAGCGAACGTGTCCATCGCCCGTATCTTCCATGTTCATCATGCGGCCACGTCTACCACCAAGCATTTCAACAACTACACCAACCGTGTCTGCACTCGTTTCGATGTGAACCTCTTCAAAAGGTTCAAGCAAGCTACCGTCATCAGCTTTGTGAAAAATTACTTCCGGGCGTGAAACCTGAAATTCATAACCTTCGCGGCGCATTGTCTCAATTAATATTGCAAGATGCAATTCGCCTCTTCCAGAAACAAGAAATGTTTCGGCAGATTCGGTTTCAGTGACCCGCAATGATACATTCGTGCGCAATTCATCGAATAAACGTTCGCGTAACTTGCGGGAGGTACTCCATTTTCCTTCCCTACCAGAAAAGGGAGAAGTGTTAACACCGAAAGTCATTCGTACAGTTGGTTCTTCAACTTTAATTGTTGGTAAAGCAACCGGATTTAGTGGGTCAGCAAGGGTTTCGCCAATCGCGATGCCTTCCAAACCTGCCAGGGCAATAATTTCGCCTGCGCTTGCTTCTGGAACTTCAACCTTGCTCAGTCCGTGATGCACATATAAATAACGCGCCGTTTCGGTGGTACTGGTTCCATCCGCGAGCAATCGAGCTAATTTTTGGCCGCTTTTTATTGTTCCCGCAAATACTCTGCCGACAGCTGTAACGCCACGATAATCGTCATACCCTAATGTCGTTACGAGCATTTGGAGTGGAGCATCAGCATCGACACGAGGCGCGGGAATATGTCGCAAAATTGTCTCAAATAAGGGTTGCAAATCAGTACCAAGATCAGGTGTAAACCCAGCCCTACCCGCTGTAGCCTGGGCATAAATAACTGGAAAATCTGCCTGGTCATCGGATGCTCCGAGCTCTACAAATAGGTCGAAGGTATCATTTAAAACCCTGGCTGGTTCGGCATCCTTGCGATCAACTTTATTGACAACCACGATCGCCTTATGCCCACGTTCCAAAGCTTTCTTTAGTACAAAACGTGTTTGAGGCATCGGGCCTTCAGCAGCATCCACGAGCAAGAGAACACCATCTACCATATTCATCACGCGCTCGACCTCCCCACCAAAATCAGCGTGTCCGGGTGTATCGACAATATTTATTTTGACAGTTTCGCCTGTAACTGGATCGGGTATTGATATGGCAGTGTTCTTGGCGAGAATTGTAATACCGCGTTCGCGTTCCAGATCATTTGAGTCCATTACACGTTCTGCAACCTGTTGATTTTCTCGAAAAGTATGTGACTGACGCAATAGATAATCGACAAGAGTCGTCTTTCCGTGATCGACATGTGCAATAATCGCGATATTACGTATATTTGTTCTTTCCTTAATCATATTTACCTTTACCCAACGTAAGGGCGACCGCACGGTCGCCCTTACAATAATCATTATGGAAAATCCCGGTCAACGAGACCGGGATTCCGGCAAGCACCTTCTATTTTACCAGATAGTATCCAGAATTGGCGGAAGTTACAACAAAAAAAACAACAATACCATCCTGATTATCCATTAGTATTTTGTAATTATTCCCAAAATTGAGAAAAAGTGAGCTGCAGCACCCAAAAGAACAAAAATATGCCAGACTTCGTGTGAACCAAATTTTCCCGGAATAAAATTTAAAAGTTTTGCTGAATATACTATGGCACCAAAGGTATATAGTGCACCACCCGAAATCAGCCAGGTCAAAGCCATTGGTGTCAATGCAATATTTAATTGCCCGAAAGCAAAAATACATAACCAACCCATTAAGACATAGATCCCTGCCGATAACCAGCGTGGGGAATTAATGTAAAAGAATTTTACAATTATTCCAATTATAGATATTGACCAGATTATGATTAGAAACCCCTTATGATAAAACCCTGTTAACGCATAAATACATATTGGTGTGTATGTTCCGGCGATCAGAAGAAAAATTGCAGCATGATCAATTTTACGCAATAGATTCAGGGTTTCAGGGGTTGCAAAAACAGAATGGTAAATGGAACTGGCTAAAAATAATCCGATCAATGTGATGCCATAAATTAAAACGGATATAAATCTTTCAGGGCTAACCTTTGTGGAGATTAACAACAAAAATATCAAACCGAACACCGAGATCAAAGCTCCACCGAAGTGAGTTATTCCATTTACAGGTTCGCGCAATTTGGAAAGCATGGATTATCCTTATATTAGATTTCTTGAATAATACGCATTTCCCTTGAGGTTTGCCTGTCATTTGGCTAATAATTGGCTATCAAATCATATTCACAACAAACAACTTCAATAATATCCCCCACTTTTTTTCTCCTATTCATACCAACCGACTTTTCATACCAGACCAGGCTTTCGCACGACAGCCGTCCCAGGAATAAACTTAATAGTTGCGATTTCAATAATTGATGGTATATTTTTGGGATGATAAACTTATTCAGCTTATCCACTTCCATTAATTTCTATCTGGATAAAACCTTTTCTTTAGTGTAGAAGTATCAGGAAATTTTATGGTTTCGATTCAGTTAACCAATGCCACACTCATTATTGGCTCTCATACTATTTTAAAATCAATAAACTGGGAAATCCAACAAGACCAGAAAATTGGCTTGATCGGACCGAATGGAGCTGGTAAATCATCCCTTCTTAAACTAATATTAGCTGAATACCAGGCTGAACCGGGTGGCACAATTGTAAAAGCAAAAGGTTCAACGTTTGGTTATTTACCTCAGCACCCAGATTTTCCTCCTGAAAAAACAGCCCTGACCCTTGTTCTTGAGGGAAATTCCAGGGTAGCTGAAATCGAATCCGAGCTATTAATTTTAGAGACTAAAATGGGTGATCCAATGGTTTTTCAAAATGGAAAAGCTTTGGATCGCGCCCTTTTTAATCAGCAAAAACTACTCGATGAATATGAATCTTATGGTGGTGCCTCGTACCCATCTCGCGTAAGAGAATTATTGATCAAACTTGGTTTACCGGAATCGGACTTGGCTAAACCGGCAAGTATCCTGAGTGGTGGTCAAAAAAAATTGATTGGCCTTGCCCGGCTGCTGCTCCAAAAACCATCTGTTCTTCTATTAGACGAGCCAGATAATCATCTTGATATTCCAGCCAAAGGCTATCTCGAACGTTTAATTAGCGATTATCCAGGCGCAGTGGTTGTAATTTCACATGATCGTTACCTTCTAGATGCAGTCGTCACACATATTGCAGAAATTGAAGATGGGCTATTAACAACATTTAGTGGGAATTACACCGAATATATTCTTGATAAAGAACAACGTTTGGCCAGGCAAGATGAATTATTTCAAATTCAACAGCGCGCCATTACTCGGATGGAACTAGCCCTTAAAAGGTACCAATTATGGGTCAAGGTGAGTGATAAATTTGCCAGCCGGATCCACTCGATGAAATCCCGTTTAGAAAAAGTAGACGCAATTGATCGTCCATTATTAGACCGTCGTCAAATCGGATTGGAATTGACAGGTTGGCGTGGATCAAATCAGGTGATTGAACTTGTTGAATTAAGGAAATCTTTTCAAAATCATCCTGTATTGAAAAATGTCAATATGCTCATTCGACATGGAGAACGAGTTGGTTTGATTGGCGAAAATGGCACAGGCAAATCTGTCCTTTTCCGTCTAATCATGGGAATTGAGATTCCTGATCACGGTGAAATTAAATTGGGACCAAGCATAAAGGTTGGGTATTATTCGCAAGAGCATGAAACGCTGGATTTTGATCAAACAATTATTGAAGCTATCCGGCGCGCAGCCAACCTAACGGAAGCAAATGCGGTAGCCTTTCTAATCCGCTACTTGTTTACATATCAGCAAGCTGTGCAAAAAATATCTTCACTTTCAGGAGGCGAACGAAGCCGGCTTCAACTCGGCTTACTCGTCTTATCAGACGCAAATTTTTTATTGCTGGATGAACCTACAAACAACCTGGATATTGCTTCCGCAGAAGTGCTGGAAAACGTATTAAGCGACTTTCTTGGAACTGTTTTGGTCATATCGCATGACCGGTATTTTTTGGATCGTACTGTGAATCGTATTCTATCTTTAGAAAATGGTGAGACAAAGGAATATTTGGGCGGGTATAGCGATTATCTTGAACAGAGGGTAAACAAACCAAAACAACACCTGATCTAATTTAATTTATTATCATCTTCCGTTTAATAATTGCAAACGTTTGCCCTTCGGCAATTAGCGGTTACATTTGTGACCTTCCAGTTAAATATGTCCAATTGATTGGCTCCGCTAAAAGATCCAATTGGCCTCGCGGGTCGAGATTGTTTACATCATTTCAGGCCTCATCGCATTCCTACTGTCCAGTATTAACATCAACTGCACGCACAGTCTTCCCCAGTGAAATGGATTCACATGGTGATTGTTTAGAAATAAGTAAACTAATGCTTACAAATAGATACGCAGTTGGTCTATGGGCAAATTAAGCAACCATGATATTATTTTCTCAACGTGATTATTACACTGAAGACAAACGAGATCCCTGCGCATAAGTTTGTTCAGGCCGTAGACACGGAACAGGTACACCAAACACGAGGGCTTTTTCCGGTTATAAACCATGGTATAACCGCAAGAACTCCTGGATGTTTGTAAACGTACCCTTAATAAAAAATATCCTAACAACATTCACCTTTCAACAGGAGTTAATCATGAAAAAGATCACCGTCATCACTATCGTCATCCTGGCATTACTATTCACTATGCTGCCCGCCAGCACTGCCTTTGCAAAAGCCTCCTCCGCTGTAATTTCTGTGCGCAATCAGACCGGAGCCTCGGTCGACCTGGTCATTCAGAACGCTTCCATCTCCCGCCAGTTCTCCTTCGCCACTGGCGCGGTTGAAATTAGCCTGCCCGCTTCTACTTACAGATATGTTGCCAAGACTGCCTGCGGACTGAAAGTCGGCACAATCAACCTGTCCCGCTCTGCCGTCCTTCACTTCTCTTGCGTACCGAGCACTCAGGTCAGAGTCCGCGCTCACGGATAATTCTAATTATTACGAACCAGCCTTCAGGGGATAATAAGAAGGCTGGTTTGAATTTATTATGGGGCAGTACAAAATTGGCTATACGAATAATTCATGAGATGCATTGGGAAATAAATTAAATCAACCAGCAAGCCTCTTGCTTTCATTGGGGGGCTTGCTGGTTGATTTAATAAGTCAAACGACTGATAATTTTAGAATAAAAATTGTATAATACAAATTAATCAAATGCTTCGTTTGGGACTTAGCCACTATCCTTCCCTGATCATATTTCGAAAGGAAAATAAACGAGATGAGTAAATTATCAAAACGAGAAAGGGTGGATAGGGTATTAAATGGGCAGCCTGTTGACCGAATTCCAGTATCGGCCTGGCGGCATTTCATCCCTCAGGAGCAAAACATCACCGCGCTTGCGGATGCGAGTTTGAAACATTTTAAGGACTTTGATTGGGATTGGTTGAAAGTCAACCCACGCGCAACGTATTATGCTGAAGCCTGGGGAAACCATTATGATTACCAACAATACAACCACGTTTACCCACGTCTGGTCGACGGACCTCTCCGGGCTTCCTTGAATTTAGAGAAAATTGGGCGGGTTGATCCAACTGGAGGCGTCTTTGCAGAACAACTGGAGTTAATGAGGGAGATCAAAAATGGGATAGGCGAGGCGCATTTCTTGCAAACCGTATTCTCGCCTCTTTCCGTTTTGGCATTCCTGGTGGGATGGCCCACCAGCCACAAAGCTGACGTTTTGCTTGATGCCCAACTGGCGGGCTTGCAAAAGGTAATCCGGGATGACCCACAAGGGGTACACGAGGTACTGGCTACGATTGCCAACACCTTGGGTCAATACGCTTCAGCCCTGGTAGATTCAGGCGCAAGTGGCTTGTTTTTCGCAATTACACGCCTTGCCCGTAATGCGGCATTGAACAGGGAAGATTTTGTTGAATTTGGCAAGCCTTATGATTTGCAAGTATTAAATGCTGTACAGGGTGCTCACTTTAATCTATTGCATATCTGCGGTCCAGAAGTCTATTTTGACCAGGTGCTGGATTATCCAGTACATGCCATCAATTGGGCCAGCTTAGGGCAGCGTAACCCTGGCCTTCTTGAAGCATCTCATCTAACCGATAAAGTTCTAGTTGGCGGAATAAATGAAACAGATACATTACTGAATGGCAATCCAGAATCGGTCACACGGGAGGCTTTGGATGCAATTCAAATTATGACAGACGGTAAATTTTTATTAACGCCAGGCTGTGCTGTCAGGCCAAATTCTCCGGAAGTCAATCTACATGCAATGCGGAGAGCCACCGACCTGGCTTCCCAGCACAAGTAATTAATCCCTATCTTTCACAGGAGAAACATAAAATATGGCTACGTATTCACCAGGCGTACAATTATATATTGAGCAAGGCCGTCAAATTATGGAGAGAGAACAAAACCAACGCGCCTCCATGCGCCTCAAAAAATTTGACACCATTGCCGTCCATGGGCTCTATGATATGCAATCCGCGATGGCCAACCAGGGCAGCATAATTGAACCAGCTTTCCTTGCCACCGCTCAACACTTCGACAATAGCGATCACATGGAAGCCGGTTTAGCTTACTTAATGCCTGCCTGGACTTACGCGCGCGTCAGCAACCCGACGTTACATTACCTCGAAGAAACGCTTGCGCTTCTGGAAGGTTATGGATTCGAAGGCGAAGTGACAGCCCATCTGACGGGATCTGGCATGGCAGCAGTCTTCCTTAGCACCAATCAGTTCCTAATGAATGACCCTGATCACCCCAAACCCAACATTGTTGCATCGGCACGCTGTTATGGCGGTACCTTCACCCTTTTCACTCGTTATGCCAATGAACGCGGCATTGACCTTCGCTGGGTTAGGGATCCGCTCAGCTTATCTGAGTGGGCAGACAATATTGACGATGAAACGCGTTTCGTTTTCGGCGAGATGCCGGCTAACCCATCTCTGGCAGTGATTGATCTCAAAGCTGTGGCTGGCTTGGCGCATGCAGCTAATGCCCCTTTCATAATAGATTCGACCATCGCCACTCCAGCCCTGATGCGTCCACTCCTTTATGATGCAGATATCATCGTACATTCGGTCAGTAAAAGCATGGCAACCTCCGGATTTGTCATTGCTGGAGTAGTAATCTCTCATTCCAATATACCAAGCAAGGTTGGGCCAGATGAAATGCGGCAGAATTTCGCCAATTACATCAAAGGTTATTTGCATCGTGATACAGGACCAACGCTGAACCCACTCAGCGCCCTGCTGGCCATTAACGATCTGCGCACCCTCCGTTCCCGGACAGATATAACCAGCCAAACAGCTATGACCGTTTCACAATATCTTAGCGGCCACCCATCAGTTGCCACCGTACAATACCCTGGTTTGGCCAGTTTCCCTGGCCATAAAACGGCCGCCCGATACATGCAATTGGTAGATGCCGGTGAAAACGATGCAGCCCGTTTTGGATACCTCCTCAGCTTCAACGTTCATGGTGGTGCCGCTACCGCGCGCCAGGTGTTCGACCGGCTGGAAATGATTTGGCGCGCCACTGATCTTGGACGAGTAAAATCGGTTGCCACCATCCCCTTGATTTCCACCCACCAGCAGATCAGCGGTAGCGATAAAGATATCGCTGGCTTACAACCTGATTTGATCCGTCTGTCAGTTGGGATGGAGCACCCGGATGATATCATCGCCGACCTGAATCAGGCGCTTGGATAGAAATAAATACGGCAGGATATTGGTCTATATTCAAGTCCTGTCGTATTTAATTGCTTATAACTAGTCTCAATTGCTCATTTGCGAATATTGTTTTCACCAAACCGATAAATTATGGCTACACGAATTTCTCGCATTGGTGCAAAAATTTTTAGATTACCAGTCCGATTTACTTCTTAGGATTTGATACAATTACACGCTGCTCAGATTTCCTGAAACCGGCATGACATTCGCGCAGAATGTGTGTGGCTTGGTCAATAGTAGGAAATTTGGTGAATAATGGAGATGATTGAAATATGAAAATAAAGATCCGTGTGCCGTTTTTTGAAACAAGCGTCAAAAATTATATCTTCGGCGATGCAGTATTGGAATACGCCAAGGCTGCGGATGCGGCTTCAAAAGAATACGATGTAGATGTATTGTTCGTAGCACCGTATACTGAAATTCGCCGCATTAGTGAAAACACGGACCGGCTTATTATTCTTGCGCCATATATGGATATTTTATATCCCGGACGAGGTATCGCAGATGTGCTGCCCGAAGCCCTGAAAGCTGCAGGTGCAAAAGGCGTAGTACTAAACCACAGTGAACGTCCGATGTCCCTGACT
>CAZLJB010000099.1:0-5161 GCA_964559195.1 uncultured Anaerolinea sp.
GCCACGCAGGGCACATTATTCATCATGGCTTCAATCTGCACCAACCCAAAAGCCTCGGTTGAATTCAGACTGGAAACCACCAACACGTCCAGGTTGGGGTAATACGCCGCCATTTGGGCCGGGCTCAAGTTGCCCAGGAATTTCCAATGCCCACTGGCCTCAAATTTCTGGATAGTAGGAATTAGATGATTGAAATAATCCTGCTCCCCCATCACGTTCAGATGCTGTCCGGCAAACAGAACCTGAGCCTGTGGATATTTTTCCAGAATTTTCGGGAGCGCCGCAAGCAGGATTTCAACACCTTTTTCAGATGCAAAACGGGTCGCCATGCCAATCACCGGGCGTCGACCTGCTGTGATCTGGTAAGTCTCAGCCAGCGCTGCTACAGCTCCCCGGGCGGGCGGGGGCAGCTGAACAGGAGGCAAAATGGGTGTCAATTTGTTTTTGAAACGGGAAAGGAAAGGCGAATGATCGGCGTAATCCTGGGTGTAAGTTACGATATGGTTTGATAAAAGGGCCGCACTTGTGTTTTGAAAATTCACCACGGTGTTTACCAGCCGGTTGAAAAAACCTGAAGGCAGCTGCAAATCACAATGGTAGGTCAGGATGGCCAGCTTTCCGAATAACCTTGCGCGTGCAGCAAATCCGGGAGAGTCAAATTGAGGTAGGTGCATCTGAACCACATCGTTTTCAGCGACATATTTCCATGCCAGCCAGCCAAAAGTAGGCATGATAACCCCCTTGCTGACACGCAGTGCCACTGGGGCTCGCACAATTCTGACGCCATTGCGTACTTCTTCGACTGGCGTGGACGGATCATAGCGAGACGTCAGCACGGTAACGCTGTGGCCACGTCTGGCAAAGGCCTCTGCCAGACGCTCGGCGTAAATTGTCAAACCGGAAGTATGTGGACGATAATAAGTAAGAACCGTTAGTATTTTCATGCGCTGTTTAATGATCTCTCGGATTTATTTACCAGCCGGGGATTTTCTAAAACAAATGCTTGTTATCGCTGACCCAATCGAACAGTTGTTTGACACCATTTTCGACAGAATATTTGGGCTTCCAATTCAACATTTTCTGCGCTTTGCGAACATCGGCCACAAAGACCTTTTGGTCACCTGGGCGCCAATCTCCGTGCGCAACTGGAATGGCTCTGCCAAGAAATTTTTCCAGGCGTGGTCCAAACTCACTCCAGATAGACATGGTATTTTCAGCCCCGCCCCCCAGGTTGAAGACATCGCCCTGAACTGTGTCAATGTTCTGGATCACTGCGTCATAAGCATCATTTAAATCGTAAACATGCAGCAAATCCCGGATCTGCCTGCCATCGCCGTAAATTGTGATCGGCTGGCCGGTTTGCGCTGCGATAATCATCCAGGCTACCCAACCCTGATCCTCCACACCAAACTGGCGTGGGCCATAAATACAGCTCTGCCGCAATACAACCGAACGCAGTCCATAAATTCGATGATAATCCCGTACATACTGGTCGCCAGTACCTTTGGAACAGCCATAGGGAGAGTGAAAATCAAGCGGTTGTGTTTCCGGAGCCCCAAAAGGCAGGCTTTCATATTCCCAGCGGTTGCCCCTTTCAATCACCCGGACATCATCCATGCCACCATAAACCTTGTTGGTGGATGAGTAAAGGAAAATCGGGTTGCGTTCATTCAATCGGGCCGCTTCCAGAACATTGAAGGTACCCAGGGCATTGATCTCGAAATCCTCGCGCGGTTTCACAACCGAGGTTGTGACCGCCACCTGACCGGCCAGGTGAACAATTACATCGGCGGAACGGGCAGAAACTACCAGTTGGGCAGAATCACGCACATCACCAACCACCAGTTCAAAGGCATTCGCGCCGAATTTGTCCTGCAGCCACTTCAAGTTGCGCAGAGCGCCTGCGCGGCTCAGATTATCGTAAACTGTCACCTTTTCGCCGCGTTCAAGCAAGCGATAAACATAATTGGAACCGATAAACCCGGCTCCCCCAGTTACAAAATAATTTAAAGACATGCTTACTCCTGATGAGAATCCGCATCAAGCGGAGTTTCTGCACTTAGTCCCGTGCGCGCTTCGGGCTGATCGGCCAATTCCGGAGCCGCGCCTGAACGCGACTGAAACTTCATCAACTGCTGGTAAATACCGGAAATTGTTTGCCCTTCCCGTGACAGACCATACAGACCAAAAACGCCGCTGTAGAGGTAATTGAGCAAATGGCTGGTTAAAGCAACAGCCAGGGCTGTGGATTGATCTCCGGAAAGCAGTGTTAAAGCACCTGCCATGGCCCCTTCCAGGGTGCCCACGCCACCTGGCAGGGATGGAATGGCGCCGCCAAAGGCAGCCGCGCCGAGCACAAACATGCCCCAAATCCAGGTTGCCTGCGGGAAAAATGCCCGCGCAATCAGATAATATTGGACAATTGCCATGCCCCAATTGAAGGCCATTAGCAGGAAAAAGCGCACAAAGAGACCCGGGTCAGTCAATACTTCCAATCCAGTAAAAAACGCTTCCAGGAAGCTGCCGCCCGTGTCCCCAAAAGCAGGCCAACGCTTACTTAATCGATGGAAAACATCCAGCGCCCACTGGCGATTACGGGCCAACAGGTACATAACCACCAAACCGAGAATCACTCCGCCGCCGACTATAAAACCAATTCGGCCAGCTCCACTACCACCCACCACAAACGGCACCGCTGTCACAAAAATCGCGGCAGAAAATGCCAGGTCGGTAACTCTCTCGATGATAATGGTCGGCAATATTTCAATAAATTTCATATCTGATTTACGGCTGAGCAAAAAGGCGCGCCCAATTTCTCCCAGCCTGAAAGGCAGGAAACTATTCAGCAAATAGCCTTCCATCAGCGTCAGAAACACATCCTTGTAAGAAGCACGATTACGCAGAAGCGTGCGCCAAACCAGGCCACGTACCATTAACCACAAGACCCCTAATATCAAACAGATCAACAGCAAACCGTAATTAGCAGCCTGAATCGCTGCAAAGGTCACCCTGAGATCAACAAAATACAAAATCACAACCACCAGGATGATACTGATAATTAATCCTGGCAGCATTCGGCGTAAGTCTTTAATGAAATTAGGCATGGAGTGATCGTTTGGTAGATGAATAGTTTGGACGGTAATTCTTGTAAACCTGTTGATGCTCAGACTTAGTCGGCTTCAAGTTTAAGCACCGCCATAAAGGCTTCCTGCGGGATTTCAACATTTCCAACCATCTTAAGGCGCCTCTTACCCTTCTTCTGCTTTTCAAGCAGTTTCTTCTTCCTGCTAATATCACCACCATAGCATTTTGCGAGCACATCTTTTCGCATGGCTTTGACATTGGCGCGACTGATAATACGCCCACCTGAAGAAGCCTGAATGGCAACATCAAACATCTGGCGGGGAATTATTCCTTTAAGTTTGGTAATCAGGGCCTGACCTTTATGATAGGCATCTTTTTCGTGTACTATCGCAGCCAGCGCGTCGACCGGATCACTATTCACCAATATCTCCAGCTTTTGCAGCTTATCGGCCCGGTACTCGGCAAAGTGATAATCAAGCGAAGCATAACCCTTGGTGCGCGACTTTAACGTATCAAAAAAATCTACGATCAACTCGGCCAGGGGAATTTCAAAATTAAGCTGCACACGATGAGGCGCCGGGTATTCCTGTCCTTTATAATTTCCGCGGCGGTTTATCACCATGTCCATGATCGTGCCATAGTAATCGGTGGGGGTTATGATCTCAATATTCATCCACGGTTCGCGGATCTCGGTTACCATGCCTTCATCGGGCAGTTGGGCCGGCGAATCAATCAAAAGCACTTCACCATCACCCATCACCACTTCGTATTCCACGGATGGAGCGGTAAATAGTACATCCAGATCATATTCCCGTTCAATGCGTTCCTGGATAATTTCCATGTGGAAAAGGCCCAGGAAACCGGCCCGGAAACCAAATCCAATCGCCTGGGATGTTTCCGGGGCATAGGTCAGGGAAGCATCATTTAATTGGAGTTTTTCAAGCGCATCCCGCAGATCAGTATAATCGTCTGCATCCACCGGATAAATACCCGCAAACACCATCGGCTTGGGATGGAAGTAACCCGGCAGAGGCTCGCTGGCCGGGTTAGCTGCGCTGGTGATGGTATCGCCAACACGGGCCTCGTGAACGGTCTTCAGGCCTGTCGCCACATAACCAACTTCGCCCGCATTCAGGCGACTGACGGGTTTCATAATTGGGGCAAAGATACCCACTTCAATTGGTTTTACATTGATTTTGGTGGCCATCAGGCGGACGGTTTCGGTGGCGGAAAACGAACCTTCCATCACACGCACATAACAAATAACGCCCTTGTAAGCATCATAGTGCGAGTCAAATACCAGCGCGCGCGGACAATCTGCATCAAGCCCCTTGGGCGGTGGTACTCGCCGGACAATAGTTTCCAACACCTGCTCGATATTAATGCCAGCTTTGGCTGAAATGCGGATGACTTCTTCCGGTTTTCCGCCAATCAAAGCAGCAATATCCTCGGCCACATCATCAGCGTGGGCCGAGGGCAGGTCGATTTTATTGATGACCGGGATGATTTCGAGATCAGCGTTGAGCGCGGAATATAAATTGGCAAGTGTCTGAGCTTCAATACCCTGTGTGGCATCCACCACCAAAATAGCGCCTTCGCAGGCGTTTAATGCGCGGCTGACCTCGTACCCAAAGTCCACATGACCTGGGGTATCGATTAAATTCAATTCATAGTCCTTGCCATCTTTGGCGGTGTATTTCATGCGAACCGCAGAGGCTTTGATCGTTACGCCTTTTTCGCGTTCCAAATCCATACTATCGAGCACTTGCTCAGTCATGTCACGATCTGAAATCGTGCCAGTAAACTGCAGTAAACGATCTGCCAATGTAGATTTACCGTGATCAACGTGCGCGATAATACAAAAATTTCGGATATTTTCAGTCATTCATTTCTTTCCCATACCCAGTTGCGGGCATTGAGTCCAGAGACCGGGACAACTATCAGGAATTTCACAATTAAGCGGCTAAAGTATAACCGATTTCAAAAACAAAAAACGCGCCTGACGCCGCTTTTCTCATTTTGAACTGAAATATACGAAAGGGAGGAACCCCTTGCGATAAAACCAACCTGAGAATTG
>CAZLJB010000099.1:5261-8855 GCA_964559195.1 uncultured Anaerolinea sp.
AACTGAAATATACGAAAGGGAGGAACCCCTTGCGATAAAACCAACCTGAGAATTGTTTCGCCTGATATGACGCGTTATTTTTGATGAGTTAAGAGCAAATATTTAAAGTTTGGAAAGTAGTTCCTTTTTCTTCTGCTGGAACTCTTCTTCGGTGACAATCCCTTTTTTTCGCAAAGCATCCAGTTCGGCAATCATTGCCGGGATGCTATCTGCAGGCTGTGAATGACCGGCCAGTCCTTCATACCCAAGTTTCTCCCGGGCATTGAGCATGGCAGTTTTAAAGTTGATCGGGTCGCCAATTCGTTTAAATAAATTCACACCCTGTTCACTGGCAGTCATGATTTCGACATCACCATAACCAAACATACGCCCCAAGAAAGATTGCGTCAACTTAACATCGTTAACTTTTTCAAGGGATGAGTCAACCACGCTTTTGTTAAAAATCCCAGAAAACTGGATCACTCGCCAATTGGTAACAATGTACTGGCGCTCTTTCCAGGCCAATATATCGTGCAACATGCTAAGTAGAGGCACAAACACCAACAAAGCCGCAAAACCGGCCAGCGGGAAATTGACAACCGCCACAATCGACCCAACAATCACAACCAGAGTTACAAAAAGTTCCAACAGAATGGCGCTGAAAAGCACAAACCAATGCTGGCGGGTTACCAACAATATGCGCTCGTTTTCGCCAAGCATGGATTGGGTGAATTTATCAGTCATGTTTTTGATCCTCATTAAACTCTGGTGAACGGTCAATTCTATTGTACTCTGTTTAGCAGATGGCGGGTTGGCATGGTTTCCAATGCAAAGTAACCGAAAAAATACTTGCGGCTAACAATTCAGAAACAAACTGGCAGGCATTAACGGCAGCCAAGCTGCGTGTTCACCTGCTGCAAGGCACCTTGATATTCTTCTCGCACAGATGAAGAAACGGCCTGCTGGCCAACCCGTTTCCATATCAAACAAACACCATCCAGGCTCTTGGGCAGTGATTTATAGGCCTGCATGCTAAGCTTTTGAGCGGTACCCCAATCAGATCGCATCAGATTGGCTTCAATAAAAGGAAACAATTCGTAAGCATCCAGCGGTTCAACAGCCGCTTTGTCAGCCTCTTTTTTGAGGGCCAGAATTCGATCCCAATCCAGAGATTGGCGGGCGAGTTCTGCTTTTTCAAAATAATAACACCAACCAGGCTGGGGAACGCTGCCAAAGATGCGCCGCGAGAGCACAAGATCAGCCGTGGAGGTCACCAATGCGGGGTTGGAAAATCCTGCCACTGGGCGAAAATCATCCGGCAGGTTGTAATTCGCAAGGTCATCAGGTGTCAGGATCCTGACACAGCGACCTTCAGTGTAATCCAACCCGAGCGAGTTATTGGGACGGACTGCAACAGAAATATTATCGAATTGATCTGTATAAAACCAATCTCCAGCCAAAAACTTATCCAGATTGGCCGCGATAGGTGTCTTTGGATAATTTACATACCAGACGGCAGGTGCTGAGGGCGGTTGAGCTGGCAGGTAAAGCTCATTCAGCGCAAATGCGCCCACGTAATTAACCGTGGTGGTCGAAATGGCATCATATCCAACGAGTACCGAGCCCGGCTGCAAAGCTGGCACTCGCCAGGACACCTGCCAGTAGGTGCGCAGCTGACGTTCCCAATCCCATCGATATGTGTTTTCAAAACGAATCTGGGCACCGATCGCAAGGCCAATAAAAAGCGTGGCCAACAGGATGCCCTTATTCGAACGGCCGCTAAAATAGCGGGCAAAGATAACCAGCAAAATACTCGCGCCAAAAAGACCAGCTAGCGCAAAACGATCCCCAAAATTCCCCGGTTCAACGATATGGCGGCGCACAAACCAGGACGGAATAAAACTGACCAGGACAGCAAAAAAACCAAGAACCGCAGCCTGCCTCATAAACTGCCGGTCATCAACCTGGCTGGCAGTTGGGAGCACCCGACTGCTTTCACGAGCCGGGTCAAAACCTGGCCTTGAAAGCAAAAAATAAAGACCAGCTGCTGAAATTGCAGCCACCACTATTGAGAAAAAATTGTACGGTTGGCTAAAGTCAATCAAGGACGGCGCCAGTGTGGCATGCCATGTATTGACCAACAACACCAGGATATCCTTCAACCCATACTCAAAAATCTCGCTGATGGCTGCCTGTGGGTTGACACGTAAAAATGATGTGATCGTCTTGTACTCATACGTGTCAAAACCAGCCCCAAACAAGCCGGAACGCCAGATGGCATAAATAAACAGGATTAGAAGAAATGGCAGCCAGTGCATGAAAGTTGTTTTTAATCGCTGCAGCCGGCCTTGCATGGCAAGCTTTGATTGGCCTTGCAGTAAATAAATGATCAAAGGACGGATCAATTCCAACCCTACGAAATATTCGACCAAAAAAAGATGCAGGGACTGGGCCAGAATGGCAATCCCAAACCAGATCCAACGCCATGCTGGCCTGGGAAACCCGCGCACACCTGCGCCTGTTTCCATTAACCACGGCGCCCACCTCGACCGCTCAAACTTGATCATGGATCCAAAAGAGATCAGGATGACGGCATAATTAAAAAATTGCAAACTGTATACCACCGCAATCGACTGCTGGCTGAAAGCAGGATGTACCGCAAAGAGGGCCGCCATCAGGGTGACAGAGGTCTTTTGCCCCGGCCAGAGCGCATCCAACACCCACCAGAATAAGAGTGTTACAACCCAGCGCAGCAGCAGGCTGTACAAATGCCAAAGCAGGGGTGAATCTCCGGCCAATAAAAAGCCTGGCAAAAAAGCTAAAACGCCCAATTGGCGTGTTCCCCCATAAAAAATCGTATTAAACAACCCAAGAGTCTGGTAACGGTAAACAAATACCCAATCATCCCAATAGAAACCAAGCCGGTTCAGCTGCCAGCCATACGCCAGGGCCACCACCCCAAACAGGACAAGGGGTACAAAACCACGTCCCATCACCCAGCGCAAGGTACGCGCTGAATGCTGGACTGGATGCTCGGAATTGTGCAAATCAATAATTGGTTGAAAAATTTTCATGTTTTTTTGATAAATGAATGCAAGCCCTTGAGCAAATGTTTCCACTCTGTTTCAGCCTCTTTTTTGCGGCCAATCCGGGTTTGTTGGAGACGCATGATCTGTAAAACGCGTTCATCTTCACCAGCGTCCAGCCAAAAACCATGTTTTTCAGTGCAATAATCCAGCTTCAGGTCGTACAGGCGGTATTGAAATTCGTGCAATTTTAGTGCACAAACGGGACATTTTCCAATTACTTCAATCTCCCGATGGATCAACGAACCTTTATGATCGTCATCGTCAAATGCCACATCTTCCAACCTGTCAAGTTCATCAAAATCGAGCCACATTCCCCGGCAGTTCGGACAATAATCCACTTCCAACATCCCCTTGTAATACTTCTTTACCAACACCGCGGCACACTTGGGGCATTCCATTAAAATAACTCCAGCCGGAACCATAAATTGGGTTTTCAAAACAAGATAATTATACTGCTTACCCAAAGGTGAAGCAGTATTACCGGAATGGCATTTCCTTTTGACTTTTTTATTTTGATAATGACAAC
>CAZLJB010000100.1:0-8771 GCA_964559195.1 uncultured Anaerolinea sp.
ATAAATTATAGTCTAAAATTAGATTGATTCACATATCTGGCTTACGATACCTTTTTGAGGATAGATGTCAATTTTGCCCCTTGCATTGAAACTTCTTTTGGGGCAAAATGCAATTCACCTGGTATCTTTTAATGAAAATTCTGGCTGTCAGTGACGAAACCATTGATCGACTTTATAACACCCGCGTAATTGAGACATATCCGGACGTGTGTATGCTATTTGGCTGCGGCGATTTGCCCTACACATACCTCGAATTTCTGGTTACGGTTTTCAATGTGCCCCTTTATTATGTTCCTGGCAATCATGATCCGCAATATGATGAGAATCGGGGTAGATCGCGCGCAGAAGGGTGTGTAAATCTGGATGGCCGGATAGTTGAAGCCAAAGGATTTACGATTGCCGGATTGGGCGGCAGCATCCGATACCGGCCGGGTGGCCCCAATCAGTATACTCAACAGGAGATGGTTTTGCGGGCATACCGGCTGCTGCCGAAGATATTGTTGAACACGATCAAAAGCCACCGCCAGCTGGATATTCTGCTAGCACATTCACCTCCGCTTGGCATTCACGATGACAATGACCCTGCGCACCAGGGTTTGAGTGCTTTGAACCTGATCTTGCGGGTGGCAAAACCTCGCTATATGCTGCATGGACACACCATTTTTTACAAGCATAACATTAATAGCCACATTACGGAATATCATCGTACCCAGGTAGTCAATATTTATCCTTACAGGTTAATGGATCTCGAAACTCAAACATGATCTGTGTTTTCGAATCCAGGGTTCGCGGGTTGGGTTACCGGTTGATGGATTGGGGATCGCTATAAAAAAAGACAGCCGCCAGATTGCCCCTAACTGGCGGCACGGGATTACAATAATTGTTCAGTCAAGAATAGGACCCAGTCAATGACAACTCTCCACCCTCTTTCTGGCATTTATGCTGCTGCTGTAACGCCCTTGAAACCTGATTATTCCATTGATTTGGAAGCAGTCAATCCATTTTTGCATTTCCTGGCGGCGAGGGATTGCCACGGGGTGCTTTTGTTCGGAACCACGGGCGAAGGCCCATCCTTTAGCGCCAGGGAGAGGCAGGCAGTATTGCAAATTGCGCAGGATGTGCGGACAACCTTCCCTGAATTCAAACTGTTGGCAGGTACAGGTACCCCGAGTCTCGATGAAACCATTGAGCTTACGCGCCGGGCTTTTGACCTGGGTTGTGATGGCGTGGTTGTTCTGCCGCCTTATTATTTTCGCAAAGTCAGCGATGATGGTTTGTTTGCCTGGTTTCAGCAGGTTATTCAACGGGCAGTGCCGCGGGATGGTTATCTGCTTGGGTACCACATTCCGGGGCAGTCTGGAGTGCCGCTTTCGCTGGAGCTCCTGGCGCGCCTGAAGGATGCCTATCCGAACCAGTTTGCCGGTATTAAAGATTCCTCCGCTGATGCGGAGTTTGCCGTAGAGCTGGGTGGTTGTTTTGGATCGCAGTTGCTGGTTTTGAATGGAAATGATGGGTTGTTGCTGCATGCGCTAGAATATAATGCCGGGGGCGCCATTACTGCCATGGCGAATCTTTATTCTCCTTTGCTACGCCAGGTATGGAATATTTTTTCCCAGGATGGCGATGCGCTTGAAGCCCAGGAACGTCTCAATATCCGCCGGCGGATATTGGATCGATACCAACCCTTCCCACCCATTTTGAAAGCATTGCTGGCGCGCCAACATGGGTTTGAGCGTTGGACGGTTCGCCCACCCTTGCTGCCGATTGCCAGCCAGTTGGAGCAAACCTGCTGGCAGGAACTCCAGGATTGCCAGGAGCCAGCGCTGGATTAGGGTGTTTTGGTTTTTTTACGTAAACCCCAATCCCCGTTCTTTTAACGAAACCCATCTACCCTGGCCGATTACCAGGTGATCGAGCACATCCACATCCAGGAGTTTGCCAGCCTGGATAATGGCGCGCGTAACCGCAACATCATCCGGGCTGGGGGTTGGATCACCGCTGGGGTGATTATGTACAACGACCAGTCCCGAAGCGTTCTTGCGTATGGCTTCTTTGAAGATCTCACCCACACGTACCTGTGATGAATTGACCGAGCCCCGGTAGATTTCAACCACTTCCAGCACCCGGTTGCGGCGGTCCAGCAACAGCACCCGCAGATGTTCCTGCTCCAGGGCGCTCATCTCATATTGCACCAGGGCAGCAGCATCCGCCGGTGAATTGATGGCCGGGCGTTCTTCAGGCGCTTCGATGGTCAGCCGGCGCCCCAATTCAATGGCTGCTTTAATTTGGGCAGCTTTGGCTTCTGCGATGCCGTGCTGCCGGCAGAGTTCCACGAATGGGGCGCGGTGCAAGCCACCGATTCCACCGAATTTGTGCAGCAGTCTTTGTCCCACCTGGACGGCATTTTCACCCGGTACGCCTACCCTGAGTAGAATTGCGATTAATTCGGCGTTCGATAGCGCCTGGGGTCCCAGAGCAGACAGCCGCTCACGAGGGCGTTCGGTTTCCTGGAGATCTGTGATGCGATAGCTGGGTTGCGAATTGGATTCGGTCATAAAGCCTCCCTATTTCGAGCCTGGACGGACGAAGTTTTATTAGTGGTTATGCGGTGGCCGGATTTGGACTTTCAGCCTTGCGGGCCCGGATTGTAACTATGGGCCAAATCCAATGCTGCCTGATTAATATTATATATCAAACCGATCTGTATAAATCAGCCTTTTTCAGAAGTTCTCAATTTGAACTGAAATATACGAAGATGATAAAATAACGCATGCTTTTAATTACCGCGACTGACAAATGGCGAGGAATGTACCCTGGAGCAAGGTTTGGTTTATTGGAGATTTCTGGGGTAGCACCCTTAACCACCTCCGCGCAGTTGGATGAACAGAAGAGGGCAGTAGAGCAGTGTTTGCGGGAACGTTACCATGGTTTTTCCCGTCCGGATTTTTTGGCGCTGCCGGTGATGGCTGCCTACAGCCGGTATTACAAGCGTTTTAGTAAAACGTATCATGTTTTGCTGCAGTTGGAGTCGATTGTTCTGAAGAGTCGTGACCTGCCAAACGTATCAGCCCTGGTCGATTCGAATTTTATGGCCGAGGTGGATACCCTGGTGTTGACCGCTGGCCACGATGTGGGGAAACTACAGGTACCAATTTTAATGGATGTTGCAAATGAAAGTGACCAGATTGTGCAAATGAACGGCGCCACCCGGCTGGTTCTGGTAGATGATATGGTAATGCGCGATGCGCACGGTGTCTGTTGTTCTATTATTTATGGACAGGACAACCTTTCCCCAATTTCCCCGGTCACTTCGCATGTGTTGTATGTCTCGTATGCCCCGGCAGATGTCCCAGCGGAACTGGTCATGACGCACCTGCAGAAAATCAAAGAAAACATTTTTTTATTTTCGCCGGATGTGGTTGTGGAGCAGCAGCTGTTGCTGCAACAGCAATTTTTATCCTGGCAGGAAGTGATTACCATGTTTGATCTCTCTACTACGCCATTCAGCCGCTATGGTTCTTATGTGGCTTTTTCTCACCTAAGCGAGGATGTTTCCCATTCGGCCGGATTATATCTGCGCAGCGTGCGCGGACCGGGTCTGACAGCCTGGCAGACTGTTTTCCAGCTGGAATTGTTGAAGGATGGACAGCCTGTTCATTTTTCTGAAAGCGTTTCTCCCAGCTTGCTGCGGCTTGACTGCGAATTTGGCTTTGCTGAAATCTGCCTGCCCAGACCGGATGTGATCCGGATGCGCTGTCAGGGCGTGGCATTGCGTCTTTCCAGGGCCGCGTCAGGTTATGATTATCTCATTCGCAAGCCTGGCGGTTTGTGGCAGATCACCATTTGTGCGGAATTTGAAGCCCGCTATATGCTCGCAAGCCTTGCGGGCGAATTGGCTGTGGTCTCGGGCTGGGATGGGGTGCGTTCGCAAGGGATGGCGATCGAGCTGACTCATCAGTCATCTGCGCAGATCGCTGAGTTTGAGCTTCGGGAATTCCGGACCAGTTGGGCGCCAACCGCCTGTCCGGAAACTTTTAAAGAATGTGTCCGTCTGGTTGAATCTGAGTTTGAAAGCTGGAAGGATAGTTTGCCGCCTGTGCCCGGTTATTTCAGCCAGGCAAGCGATCTGGCAGCTTACCTGACCTGGTCCTGCGTGGTGATGCCGGCTGGTTTGTTGACCCGACCGGCCATGTTCATGTCAAAAAATAACATGGCCAGTATCTGGAGTTGGGACAATTGTTTTAACGCCCTGGCTCTGGCTCAGGCCAATCCATGCCTGGCTTGGGATCAGTTGATGGTGATGGTTGATCAGCAGGCTGAAGATGGTTCCCTGCCTGATTTGATGAACGATATGATCATTTCGCGAAGTTTTGTTAAACCGCCGGTTTACGGTTGGGCTATTCAACGCATGTGGCAGATGGGCAGCCTGACCATCGAGCGGATGCGTGAAATCTATAAGCCATTATGCCGGAACACAGATTGGTGGGTAAAGGATGATGATGGAATTCCCGCTTATGATCATGGCAACGATTCGGGTTGGGATAATAGCACGATATTTGCAACACTGCCGCCGGTGGAAAGCCCGGATCTGTGCGCTTACCTTGTTTTACAGATGGAGACCCTGGCTAAAATAGCCCAGGCTCTAAATCTGAATGGTGATGCGGCCGGCTGGCAGAAGCGAGCTGACCAGTTGCTTTGCACCATGCTGAGACGTTTTTGGCGGGAAGATCATTTTGTGGCGATTCAGTCAGTTGGCCAGGTTGAAATCGAATCAGAAAGCCTGATCCTGTATATGCCGCTTTTGCTTGGCCGGCGTCTGCCGGGAAATGTGATCCAGGCCCTGGTGCGTGGCTTACGCGCGGACAATCGATTTTTAACCCCTTATGGTCTTGCTACTGAAAGCATTGCCAGCCCGGCTTACCAACCGGATGGTTATTGGCGTGGTCCCATCTGGGGGGCACCGCTTATTTTTCTAATTGAAGGTCTCAGTGCGGTTGGTGAGCTTGAGTTTGCCCGTGATCTGGCGCTGCGTTTTTGCAATTTATGCGCCACATCTGGTATGGCAGAGAATTATAACGCTCTGAGTGGGGCGCCCCTGCGCGATCGCGCCTTTACCTGGACATCCAGTCACTTTTTTCTGGCTGCTGCCGAACTGTTAAAAGAGTAGGGCAGCAGATCGGAACTAAAACATATTCAGAATTCGCATGCGGGTCTCGGCCAGGTGGACTTTCATGGCTTCTTGGGCGCGGGTTTTGGAATGAGTTTTTAGGCTTTCAATCAGTTCGGTATGTTGGGTCGGGTCAGCGATATAGGGGTCGAATGATAATGCCCGTTCCAGGTCATTGATTAGATCTATGATTAACTTTTCCAGCCGGGCATTGCCGGAAGTCCGGGCGATGATTTGGTGAAATTCGCGGTTTAGTTGGTAAGCCTGGGCATTGACACGGCCTGAACCCTGGCTGAAGATCAGAGATTCGGTCCGGTTGTTTTGTTCCAGTTTAACAATTTCTTCAGGGGTAATGCGCTCAACGGCCAACCCAACGGCTTCTGTTTCAAGCACGGAACGCAAATAGTATATCTCAAGCATATCTTTGGTCGTCAGACGCGAAACCATGTATCCCATACGCGGCATGGATTCGAGTAAATTTTCGTGCGTCAATAACAAGAGCGCTTCTCGGGTGGGGGTTTTCCCGGTGCCGTAGCGATTCGCCAGGTCGGCTTCATTCAAAATTTCTCCAGCCCTGATATTTCCAGCGATGATGTCGTTTTTGAGCTGTTCGTAGATCAGTGCTTTTTTGGTCGAACGATTTGCCATGAAAACCTGCCGTTTCTCTGGAATGATAATGCCAACTTGTAATTCTAACCCCTTCCAGGTTAAATCTGCAATTTTGCATTCGAATAAGTCGTTGACTTTTTATGCAGATCATTTATAATATATTATAAATATATTATAAACATTATCATGATAAATCACAATATCCATGAGAATGAGCGTGGTAGTCCAGTGAGTTCTTAATAGGTTGATACCCCCCACAAATTTGTCAAAAGGAGAAAAATATGCAGCAAAAATCAAGTAAGGGTCTGAGCCGCCGTGATTTCCTAAAGGTGGCGTCCCTGTCTGTTGGCGTCGGGGTTCTGGCGGCTTGTGCTCCCAGCAAGCCCATCGTACCCGACCAACCCACAGTGGCGGGCGAAGTCAAACCAACCATTCCCGCGCCGGTTAATTTATCTGCGGTGCAGTGGTGGGTCGGTTGGGGCGAGTTGGTTCCTATGTTTGGCTCATTTAAGCAGATGGCCAAATATAAGGAGCTGATGGGGAGTAATGATGTTGAGATGAAACCAAGCATTTCTGATGAGGTATTGCTAACTGCTCTGGCGGCCGGTACCCCTCCAGATATTGCTTCGAACGTTTCGTATTTGGACCTGTTTGCGCGCGATGTTTGTGTGGATATTGGCGATTGGGTCTCGAAGAGCGCCATCATCAAGCAGAATGACTTTATTTCTGGTAACTGGGATGGCGGTTATTACAAGGGTAAACAATATGGCGTGCCGACCCTGGAATGTTTTGTCCGGTATGGAATGGACTATAACACGCGCATGGTGGAAGCTGCTGGGCTTGACCCGGCCAAACCACCTGTCACATGGAATGAGACGCTTGAATGGCACAAGGCCCTCACCAAATTCGATGCTGCGGGTAATCTGCAGACAATTGGTCTTGACCCAATGGATGCGGAAGGCAGCGCGATATCCGATGGTTTCCTGGCCGCCCGTTCCTGGGGTTTTAAGTGGTTTGATCCGGAAGCGGGAAAATTTGATCTGGATAATGCCAAGATGGCCGATGCCTTCGACACCTATGCCGAGTTTTACAAGATTGTTGGGCCAGACAAAATGTCGGGCATGCGCCAGGTGGCAGCCAATGAAACCTGGGGCGGCTCTTTCAACGCTGAAGTTCAGGCCATGATCATCGAAGGTTACTGGCACCCTGGCGAAACCCAGGCCCAAAAGCCGGAAGTTGCTAAGTTTAATCGGGCCAGCTGGGTTCCGGTTCCGGATGATCGGCGCGGCGAAAAGGTTCAGGGTACAGGTGGACATTATGTGACCTTCTTCAAGGGCGCCAAAAAGGCAGAACAAGGCTTCAAATTCTCCGAATTTCTGACCACGGATGAAGTTTGCGCCAAGATTTTCAAAGAACTGGGCTGGCTCCCGGCTTACAAACCCTACCTTGATAAAGCCGATCCAAAGGCATTCCCTGGTCTGGACTTCTATTTCCAGTCTGTCAAGGATGCAACTGACATGCAGGCCGCCATTGCCTGCCCGATCAGCTCTTTCGTGCAAACCAACTACGAACAACTCAGCGACGATGTCAATCGTGGCAAAATGGCCGGCAAGGCTGCTGCGGCGGAATTCCAGACTCGCTGCGTGAAGGAATATAAGAACGCCGGGTTTGGTGCGTAACTCCGGATTTTTTCCCTGGTAAAAACCAGGGTACCTGGGGAGGCTTTGGCAGCTGGTGCTGAAGCCTCCCCAATTTGGGAAGGTGCCCATGTCTAATCGTATTTCGAGCAAGTACGCCCGGCGAGACCTGCTGGTGGGATTATTGTTTATTTCACCCTGGTTGGCCGGGTTTTTCCTTTGGACTGCCTATCCGCTGGTATCCTCACTTTATTATAGTTTCACTCGTTACGATCTGCTGCGTCCCGCGGTTTGGATCGGGTTTGATAATTATATCGAGTTGTTTACGGATGACCCGCAGTTTTATACCGTAATCTATAACACTCTTTATTATGTCTTTTTAAGCGCGCCATTGGGGGTGATTTCGGCATTTTTAATGGGTGCCTTGCTCAACACCAAAATCGCCGCCCGCCCGTTTTTTAGGGCGATTTTCTTCTTTCCTGCCATCGTGCCAACAGTAGTGGTGGCGGTTGTCTGGCAGTTTTTGTTAAACATTCAGTTCGGGGCGATTAATTCGGTTTTTCAGGGGCTTGGTTTGCCTGTGATCCCGTTTTTATCCAGCCCGGACCTGGCCAAACCATCGCTGATCATGATCTATATGTGGGCCCAGGGCAATGCAATTGTTATTTTCCTGGCGACCCTGCAGGATGTGCCACGTTCACTGTATGAAGCCGCGACGGTAGATGGCGCCAACGCCCTGCAAAAATTCTGGAACATCACGATCCCGATGTGTACCCCTGTGATTCTCTTCAACCTGATCATGGGTTTCATTGATGGGTTCCAGAATTTTACCCTGCCCTGGCTTTTGACCGGTGGCGGTCCCAGCAATTCAACTGAATTTTATGCGCTGTACCTGTACCGCAATGCGTTTGCTTATCTGCGGATGGGTAAAGCTTCGGCCATGGCCTGGTTATTGTTTCTCGTTATCATCCTGTTCACTTTTATATTGTTCAAGAGTTCAGCCCGCTGGGTTTATTATGGCGGGGAGCGTTAGGCGAGGTATAAAATGAATATGCAAGTACCGATAGCAGTGGTTAAAAAAGGCACATCCAATGAACTGGAGCGGATGCGCAAATTGACTCCGATGGGTTGGGCGGCGGAAGTATTAAAATATCTTGTTCTGGTATTATTAACTGTGACCTACATCCTGCCATTTTTTTGGATGGTTACATCGGCGCTTAAGAATGATGCGCAGGTTTATGTTGTTCCGCCCATCTGGTTTCCCAGCCCGGCTTTTTGGGATAACTTTCAAAATGCCTGGGCCAGCCAGCCTTTCAATCTTTATGTTTTCAATACGGTTGTGCGCTATGCAATTCCAG
>CAZLJB010000101.1:0-2552 GCA_964559195.1 uncultured Anaerolinea sp.
ACTACCAGGTCGCTGGCACTTCGGCCAAAGACTTCCGGCGAGTACATCTCCTCGGCCTTGCTGGGTGGCACGATGAAAGTACCGGGCGTGGTGGCGCGGGCGATGTAAGCATAATCATAGGCACCATCCCAAAGCAGGGATGTGAAAGCCTCGGCGCGATCATCCCGCAGGTTCTGGTGCTCATACCAGCTGCCACCCCACCAGGAATAACGGGCATTGGCATTGGAAGGATCCTGCGGAAGACTGCCCGAAACCGCCAGGGCCGGGTTGACAATCTCCAGCCCGGCTGGCAGCGGGTCAACCAGCGCGACATGATAGCGGCGGTTATCCGCCACCATTGAAATACGCACCCGCACCCGCGCGCCAGCCTTGATCTGCCAGGTGCCATTTGCGTCCCGGGAAACATCCGCTGGGTCATCGAGCGCTTCATAGACGCGTGTGACCACAAAACCCATATCCAGCGCGGCCAGGTTCAAATCAGTAGGGGCGTATCGCAGACCCAGCCGGTAGTACAGGCGACCCGGGCCATCCTTGCTCAGGATCAAAGCCTGGCTGCCCGCGGCAGTTTCATTCAAGACGGTACTCATCGGGATGCTGGTCTGGTGGATATCGGTGCTGCGGCCATGAAATTCAGCACTGCCAGCATAGATATCGCCCAGCCACAGGCGTGCCACAAAATCGGGGGTCTGGGTTTCATAGGTATTGAAATACCGGTCCAACGCCAGCAGCACAAAGACATTCTCCTGGGTGTTACCCCAACGGCCTTTGGTGCGGTGCGCCAGCAGACCATTAACCAACTTGGGGATCAGGTCGCTATTCGGGCTGTCGCCAATCAGGGCATCCAACAGGATGGCATCCGTCCGGCGGTCTGAGCTGAGCAGCAGGTAGGTCTGGTCATCATAAGAGCTGGTGAAATTGGCAGCCCCGGCCGTCTCGACCACATGATTGGTCACAAAACGGCGGATCTGCTGCAGCTGGCTGGCATCGTCAATCACCGGCCAGAGCCAGCCGATGGCCTGCATGGAAAGTTTATCCAGGCCGGCTTCATTTAACAGAGCCTGGGCACTGGCCGCATCGCGGTCGCCCAACAGGTTGCGGACATACAGTGCGTAAGCACTCAGGCTGTGACGGGTTTCAGGCCCGTACCAGGCGGGGTAATAATTTTCGATCTGGCGCAGATAATTAAGCACGTTCTGCTGCATTTCAGGCGGGACACTGAAGCCCTTTTGAGAAGCGCGGGCCAGGGCATGCGCGACATGGATGGTATTGAAGGGGCTTGATTCAAAACCTCGCGCCCAGTAGGGAAAGCCGCCGTCGTAGTTCTGCATGCCAGCCAGACGCTGAATATCGTGATCCACGGCCGCCTGCATTTGATCGGGCGAGGGCAGACCTTCGGCCTGGAAGGCGGTCAGCACATCGCGCAAGGCCGCCACTGCCAGGATGCGCGAGGCCAGCTGTTCGGAACATTCATACGGGTAGGCCACCAGGTAAAGAACCGCATCGCTGAGCGATTGCAAAGCCGTGGAGGATGTCGATATTTCCAACCCACCGAACTGAGCAAAGACACCCGTGGGATACTGGACAGGTTGGGCGATCACACTGGCCTGCCCAGGCGGACTGTCGATCACGCCATAGCTGGCGAAGGCTTCGCTGGTGGCAGGGGTGTAAACCGGCAGCTCAACCACGGCGGCATCCGCGTAACTGCCAGAGACGGCCACGATTTGAACCCGGGCTGTACCCGCCATGCTGGTAGAGGCCGGGAAACGCACCTCGATCCGGTCATTGGCTGGAATGCTGACACGCAGCCCGGCACCGGACAATTCCAGGTTAGTGGCGCGGGCTGCCACGCTGACGTCCATCGGCTGGTCGGTCTGGTTCTGAAGCAAAACCGCCAGTTCAAAACGATCGCCAAAGTTGAGGAAACGCGGTGCGGAGGGACGCACCATCAGCGGCAGGCGGGCAGTGATGCTCGATTCGCCCGTACCAAACTGGCGGCCACTTGCATCGACCGCCACCACCATCACCCGGTAACGGGTCAGATTGTCCGGCAGCCTGACCGGAACGCGGGCGGTGCCATCCAGCCCGGTCCGCACCGCAGGGGCAAACGTGGCCAGCGGGTTAAAGTCGGAGCGCACCTGGATAGCGGGAGCTGGCTGGTCTGCGGCTCTGGCACTGGGCGCCGGGGGGGCAGCTTCCATCAGCATGGACGCGGTTGCCATGGGCATGGATCTATCTACCAGGTTCCCACTCTCCGGAACGCCGGCGTTCTGCTTTGCCAGGGCCAGCGGATCGGCCAGGATCAGGCTGGCGCGGCTGTAAACGGCTGCCAGATCGGCCGGGTGGTCGGAATAGAAAACGCTGAGTGGATCAGCCAACTGGTAATTGGTGAGGGCCAGGATGGCATCATCGACCACCACCACGGCCAGTTCAGCATCCGGAACCGGCTGCCCGGCGGCGTCCTTGACCTGCACGGTCAGGGTAGTTTCAGCGCCCGGCTGCAGTCGGGCTTGATCGGGGCTAACCTGCAGCGACAGCGTGCGCTGCAGTGGAGG
>CAZLJB010000101.1:2652-8687 GCA_964559195.1 uncultured Anaerolinea sp.
GGGTGACTGCACCAGGATGCGGGCAGTCTCTGCGGGTTGGTAGGTCTGCTTATCCGGGATGAGGGTTACTTTTTCCTGCTCGACCTTGCGGGAGGCTGGCAGCTTGCCGCCAGAAACCCAGCGTGTAAAGCGGGTCTGGTTAATCCGGCCAAGCGGGTCAGTCACTGTGGCGGTGATCTGGTACGTACCGCCCAGAGGCGTTTCAAAACTGCAGCGATCCGGCCCACTCTTGGAAATCAGGCCGCCAGCACTGGAACCGGAAGCCAGGCAGTCTTGCTGATCAACTGCATGTTCAGACCAGCTGCCGGAACGGAATTTCCACTCCAGGCGGGCGGCTGTGATCTTGACCTGCTGATCCGGAACCGGTTTACCATCCAGATCCGTGACAATATACTCAACGGTTAACGGGCTGCCGAGCTCGACAAAATAACGTTCGCTGCGCAGACCGATATACAGGCTGGCAGGATGCACCAGCACGGCAGTCGAACTGCTCCAGGCCTGGCGGTTGAGATCCATGACTGTCGATCTGGCCACCACGCTTTGTGGGCGCGGATCCGAACCCGGGTCACCCAGCTGCTGAAAGTCCAGGCGCAGATAATGGCTGCCATCCGGGCCGGTCTTGCCGGTAAATGTTTGCACCTGACCCGGGTCAGTACCGGGATAGCCAGTATCAAAAGCCAGCCACCAGGGTTGCCAGGAACCAAAGGTGAAATCCGGCCAGTTGGGCGGCGAGTAATTGGTGGGCGTGGTAGTCACCTGCCAGGTGACATCCGCATTCGGCAGCACACCGCCGGCGTAGTACCTGGCATCCACCGCCAGGATGGCCTGATTCCCGGCGAAATAGGGCCCACTGGTTTCACTACGGGCGGTCACTTCAAATTCGGGGCGCCGGAATTCCTGGACCTGGAAGGAATGGTAATACTGCGAACCTGCCAACCCACTCAAACCGCCGTTGGCGGTCAGAGTCAGCTGTACGGAACCCAGGTTGGTGTTCTTGGGCAGACTGTAGACAAAATCAAAACCACCCAGCGCATTGACATCCAGCTGGCCTGTGCCAAGCGCATTTCCCTGCGGATCGGTGAGCTGGTAGGTGACTGAGCTGATGCCGGAACCCACCAGGCTGACATCGCCGGTCTGGCCTCCGCCAAGCTGGCGCAGCCAACCCTTGATATGCACATCCTCGCCAGGTTTATACATTTTACGATCATCAAAAACATACCAGCGCAGCTGATCATTGGCCGAAACGGCCGCCCAGACATCCTCCCCCCAGGCCGAGAACGAACGCGGCAGCAAGGCCATGTCAGTGCCCTGGCTGGCCACCAGGTAGGATGCGCCAGTGGGGATTTCGAAACGCGCGGTACCATCCGCGCCGGTTTGCACCTGCGAGCCCAGCCCGCTGCCCGCGCCTGAAGCGGTCACAGCCCAGGGTTGGATGCTGACGCCCGCCAATGGGGATCCATTCTTGAGATCGGTGGCCCAGGCCAGCATACTATTGTTATCGGTAAAAGCATCCAGACCAAGTCGCGTCACCTGCACCCAGGTCACGCTGGTTTGGGACAGGCGCCGGTAGCGATCATTGTCACTCTCAAACAGCCCCTGGGGCGGCGCAACGATGATCGCAAACTGGCCGGAAGCGCCCGCCATATACTCGCCCAGTCCAATATCAACCTGGGTCAGTTCATCGGGAGGGTTCGACAGGCTGAGCGATTTATCCGCGACCAGCTGCCCGGGCATTTTAAGTTTCAGATCAGTCTGGCGCCAATCGCGCAAATATTGCCTGAAAGCCGGCCAATCCGCAGGTTGGACGGCATAGATTTGCAGTTTGATTTTAGTGTAGTTCATCGCATAGACCGAAAAAACCGGGCTGGCGGCAGCCGGATCAAGCGTAATAAAAGGCAAATCCGGGCCAAGCAGGATTGGATCGGCACTGCCGGTCTTGAAACTCAGGCGCGCATCAGCACCCAACTGCTGGCCAAAAGCGTCCTTGAGCCGGGACGAAATGGTGATGGTATAGGTGCTGCGGCCTTTGGTCTGCCCGCTGATCTGGATCGAATTGCCATAAACACTGGTGACCAGCCCCGGGATGGCAGGCTCCACGCTCAACAGGTCATCTGTAAAGGCTTCTGCTGCGAGCGGATTATTAAAACGGATAAACAGGGGGCTGAACGGCGGGCAATTTTCACCATACGAACAGCCATGGTCTTCAATCCGCAGCGGAGCATAGGTCGAAAACTGGTAGGTCTGAGCTTCGGTGGTCAGCAGCGGTCCTTCAGCGGACGGTGTGCCTGGCCCGATGGTGACCGAAATGCCGGTTTCAGCAGGGAATGGCTGGCTGGCGCGGAAGGCCAGCCAGCGCCCGGCCGGGGTATTCTTAACCAGTTGGCTGAGGTTTTCGTCCTTCTGCAGCTCGGCCGGGCTGGCCAAAATCAGGCTGGCCTGGGGCACAGAGCGGTTGCCGGCTGTGACGCGCAAGCTGGCCAACACAGCGGCCGGGTCAATGCGCTGGTCAAAGGCAATAAAAAAGATGGGTTGAAGCGCCTGGGGAGTGTCAGACGGGTAAGTATTGGTGACTTTGGCAGGAGGCGTGCTAAAACTCCAACTGACCGGCTGGGATAAGAGGCTGCCACTGGCCGAGCGTGTGCCCGCCGGGACAGTGACATGGTATTGGGTGGCCTTGGGCAGGCGGTCGAACTGGGTCGAATCAGATTGGAACGTCAGAGTCCGGGTGCCCAGCCAGCGCCAGGTACCGGGCAGCGCGGGTTCCACCTGGACGGGCACAGCCTGCGCGGCCAGATCCTGCAGTGTTCCAAGCGGCACCATCGGCTGGTTGAAGGTCAGGCTGATGAAAGGTGCAATCGGGATTTCGCCTTCCGGGGCAAAACGCAGTACCTGCAGCGGGCCGGTCTCAAGCGGAGCCGGGGCGGGATTGGTCTGCTGGGGTGGAAAGCTATCCTGGATAGTGAGACCCGGCCGCGGAGGCGGCAGGCTTTCAACCGGTCGGTTGAAAACAAGCTGGTCAAGCGGCAAGCTGGGCAGAGCCGGCAAACGCGCCAGCAGTTGGGCAAGCTCATCCGGCGAGAGTGGTTCGCCGGTGGCAACTGGCTGCGGCTGGGAAGCCTGAAGCTGGGGCTGTCCTTCACTCAATTCAATCTTCACCGTGTAACCTGGTCCTTTCTCAAGACTGCCAGAATCCGGGCCGGCAGTTTGGCCCTGGGGATTGTTCAGTGCGCTGGGAAGCGCTGTGACCGAACCCAGGGTTGTAAATCCGGGAGGGTAAAATTTGAATAAAATCGCAATCACAATGACACACGCGACGATAAATAGACCCGCAAGAACAAACATGCGCCTGGACCCAGGAAAATTATTCTGACCGTTTGACATGGCGAAATCCTCCTCACACTTGCAAGACGTACCAGCAGCCGGTCTGGTTCCCGGCCAGACAGATGAATTCTACCTGGTTGTGCCATTTATATTGTACAACGCATCCGCCGGTGAAAGTTGTGGCTATTTTAGATTTGGAATGGCTGCCAAAATATACCCCGGCAGGAGATAAAGTGGTTCTTATTCTGGTTAAATAAAAAATGCCCGGCTTTTAACCGGGCTAGGCCAATAAGGTGTTTCTACGGATAAAATACCGATAAGGTGTTTCTACGGATAGGATACCAATAAGGTGTTTCTACGGATAGGATACCAATAATTTGTCGAATGTCAGCACCGACCCCGATGGGCTGTCAAACACGATGGTCAGAGTATGCCGGGCGGAAGAAAGCTTATTGGCCACAGGCAGAGTCCAGGACTTCTGATAACTGAGCGATGAAGATTTTTCACTGATGGAGGCGTATAAAGTGCCATCCGAAACAATCTTCCAACCAATTATTAAATTTCCGTAATTAACTATTTATATTATAGGGAGACTGGCAGGTTAGCGGGAGAGTACTACAGTACTATTTCACACTTACAGAAATGTAAAGTGGCCCCCGTCATCCGTCCCCCGTCCCCTCTGAAGAACCACAAGTGCGCTGGCAGTCCTGACCCAAAAACCGGGCCCGAATTAGTCAAAACTGAGGCGGGTTTGGTCTGGATAGTTCATCGTTATCATTGTAAAATATCTATGAATTTGCATAGACAATTAGCTCATTTTGCCAAACCCACAACCCGGGCGGCTGTTTTATTCATATCGATATGGAGGCAATCATGCAGGAACTAAAAGACAAGATATTGAAGGAAGGCAAGGTACTCAGCAACGGGATTCTGAAGGTGGATAGCTTCATCAACCACCAGGTCGACCCAATGTTGATGGACTTGTGTGGAAGAGAATTTGCGCGGCGCTTCGCCGGGGTGAACGCCACCAAGGTGCTGACCGCCGAAATCTCAGGGATTGCCCCGGCCCTGACCACTGCCCTGCACCTGGGCCTGCAAGTAGTCTATGCACGCAAGACCAAACCCGTCACCATGCCAGACCAGGTTTATCTAACCCTGGCGCCCTCCCACACCAAGGGCCGCATGGTGGAATTGATCATCTCGCCGGAACATTTGCCAAAAGGCGAGCGGGTATTGATCATCGATGACTTCCTGGCTTCGGGTGCCACCATCCTGGGATTGGCGCGCCTGGCTGAAACCGCCGGGGCGGAAATCGTCGGGGTGGGTGCGCTGCTCGAGAAAAACTTTGAGGGCGGGCGCGAGGCACTCAAAAAACTGGGTGTGCAGGTCGAATCGCTGGCAGTGATCGCCTCGCTCGACAACGACACCATCACGTTTGCGGATTGAGAAAAACTGGTCTCTGGGCCGTCCGTTCCCTGGCATAACCAGCTCAGGAGCGACGAAAAAATAAGTACCATCTTCGCAACACAGCGCGGCTGCTGCGATTTGAATGGGAACTCATTGGGCAATGCTTTGCTGTCTTGAGTCAGGAAACAGGTTCGCAACATGCCCCATTATTTATCTCAACTTGAGATATAATATGCTTGTGCAGATCATCTCTCGTAAAGCGCTTACGCAGTTTTGGGAGAAATATCCCGAAAGCCAAACAGCCTTTTTGCGTTGGTTCAAGATCACGCAAAGCGCCGAATTCAAAAATTTCGCCGAATTGCGTCAGGCGTTCCCGTCCGCCGATAGGGTAGATGATTGGATCATTTTCAAAATTGGCGGGAACAATTACCGGTTGATTGCGTCCGTTCATTTCAATCGTGGCAAAGTCTACATTCGTCATGTTCTGACCCACGCGGAATATGACCGAGGAAATTGGAAAAATGACTCTCGTAGATAAAGAAACCCAAATCCATTGGATGAATATCTCCCCCTTGCTTAGCATTCGTAATGAATCCGAATATAACGCGGCGGTAGACCGCCTCAATCAATTACTGGATGAAATTGGGAACCATGAGGAGCATCCACTTTATGGTTTACTGGACACACTCGGCACCTTGCTCCACGTTTATGAGAACGATCACTTTCCGATCCCCGATGTGAGCGCTGCGGAAGCCTTGCGTTACCTGATGGATGAACATGGTTTGATTCAATCTGATTTACCAGAAGTCGGGTCACAAGGCGTAATTTCTGAAATCTTGAACGGGAAGCGGGAATTGAATATCCGTCAAGCCCGCTTATTAGCACAAAAATTCAAAGTCCCGGCCGCATTATTTGTCTAACTGTCACAAAATTCGCAATTGAACATCCCCATCCTACAAGCGGCGCTCTTTTTCAGAGAGTTGAGAAAAGACGAACTTCATGTTTTCGTTTATTGTTACTGAATACGGCACCCCCAGCGCAGGATCCTCTGGCTTTTTTTCCTGAGGATAAACCCTTTTCATCGGCAAACAGGGAAGTTATTTTTCAGCCATTCCTTAGCCGCTGGACACGATAGAACAGGAAAATTGATTTATGCCACAGGCCATTGCCATTCTTGATTTTGGTTCCCAATATGCCCAACTGATCGCCCGGCGCGTACGCGAGGCGCAGGTCTACTGTGAATTGTTCCCGTGGGATACGCCCAGGGAAAAAATCATGGCACTTGAGCCGCGCGGCTTCATCTTATC
>CAZLJB010000102.1:0-8617 GCA_964559195.1 uncultured Anaerolinea sp.
TGTGGCAGGCTTTATTCTCGGCACAAAGAGGTTGTATGATTGGGTGGATGATAATCCGCTTATTGAATTGGATCGATCGTAATACGTAAACGATCCGTTTGTAATCGCACAAAATGATCGCATGGTAGCCATTAATTCGGCGATTGAAATTGATCTGACCGGGCAGGTTTGTGCTGACAGCATTGGTCCAAAATTGTATTCCGGGGTCGGAGGCCAGTTGGACTTTGTTTATGGGGCTTCACGATCAAGAGGTGGCGTTCCAATCATTGCCATGCCAAGTACTTCAACAATGCGTAACGGAAGTATGGTAAGCAAGGTGGCAGCCATGTTGAAAGAGGGTGCCGGGGTTGTGACCAGCCGTAATCATGTCAGGTATGTGGTCACTGAGTTTGGGGTGGCTGAATTGTATGGGAAAACCATTCGCCAAAGGGCGCGTGCTCTTATTAATATTGCGCATCCCCAATTTCGAGATGAATTGATTGAAAAAGCAAAACAACTGAATTATATATAAAATACTTGTGCTAAAATTCACAAATATATGGAAATATAGCCCGAATTTGGGTTTATTGATGTAGAATTGCAGACGTGCTGGATTTCCTGCACTTTTGAAAATTATATTTAAACAGGAATTGTTGATATGGAACGCAGAGCTAAAATAGTTGCAACGATCGGGCCAGCAAGCATGGAAACAGAGATGTTAGAAAAACTGATTCTGGCTGGTATGAATGTTGCTCGTCTTAATTTTTCGCATGGCACTCATGCCGAGCATGCTGCCAGAATTGCATGTATTCGTGATTTGTCGGACAAACTTGGCAAACCGGTTGGAATTTTGCAGGATTTGCAAGGACCAAAAATAAGAGTTGGCGTACTGGAGCATGTTTTGGATCTGGTTGAAAAGGAATTTGTAACCCTGCATGCAGAGAGTATCAGCCCACCCCAGAATCAGGAGAAGGCCATCCCGGTTGCATTTGCCGAGCTGTTTGATTGCGCTACTGTTGAAGATAAGATACTTTTGGACGATGGGCATGTTGCTTTAAGGGTCGTTGAGACTGGGGAAAATTTTTTACGAGCTGAAGTGTTGGTTGGGGGCAAGCTTAGTTCACATAAAGGCATTAACCTGCCTGGAGTGCGGTTGACAATCCCAGGATTTACGGAAAAGGACCGCCTGGATCTGGCCTTTGGACTTTCACAAAATGTAGACTTCGTGGCAATCTCGTTTGTTCGTTCTGCTGAGGATGTTGAAGCAGTCCGTGGCGCAATGGAAGCGATGGACGAAGAAGGAGCCCATCCGCTTGTGATTGCCAAACTTGAAAAGCCGGAAGCGCTCGACAACCTGGAAGAAATTTTGAAAGCAGCCGATGGAGTAATGGTTGCTCGTGGCGATCTGGGTGTTGAGATGTCACCGGAGCGTGTTCCAATCGCCCAGAAGCGCATCATTCAGGAAGCGAACCGGCACGGTAAGATTGTTATCACTGCCACGCAAATGTTGGATTCGATGATATTAAATCCATTGCCGACTCGTGCAGAGGCATCGGATGTTGCCAATGCGATTTTTGATGGGACCGATGCAGTTATGCTTTCTGGAGAGACAGCCAGTGGGGCGTATCCTTTGGAATCGGTTCAGATGATGGACCGGATTGTGCGTTCCGCCGAAATCAGTTTCGAGGATTGGGGCCATTTCAATTCACCGGATATTGCAACCGGGGATGATGCTGCTTCCATGACCCGCGCCGCCCGTGAACTTGCACATGATTTGAATGTTGCTGCAATCGCTGTTTTTACCCATACCGGGCGGACCGCATTATTGATGTCGAAAGCCCGAGCCCGGGTGCCGATCATGGCTTTTACACCCACCCGAACCACCTTTGGCAGAATGGCGCTGTTGTGGGGCGTGATGCCATATCTTGTACCGATGTCATCTACGCTGAGGGAGATGGTCAATCACGCTGACAGTACCCTGACCGCGACAGGCTGGTTGGAAAAAGGTCAGCAGGTGGTTATTATTAGTGGATTTCCTGTCAGCACGGTCAGACCATCCAATATGGCTTTGCTGCATAACGTCGGTGAAAAACTTTAATCCTACCTTTACAGGTCTACTCCCGGCTCGAAATAATAATCCCAATTCCAATCAAGACCCCCCCCAGAATAAAGAGGGGGGTTATTTTTTCGCTCAAAAAAAACCATCCGAGCAAGGAACCAACCACCGGTTGAGCAAAAAAAGTTAGCGAGGCAACTGCGGCGGGTAGTTCAGCAAAGGCAAAGTTCCAAAGGAACATGGCGATTGCGGTTGAAATAATTCCCAAAAAGAGAATACCACCGATGATGCCGGTTGTGATTGGGCCAATTCCCTGGGTGGAAATTTCCCAGAGACTGATCGGAATTGTAATCGGCAGCCCGCCAATCAGCATAATGGCTGAGGCCTGCAGCAAGTCCGAGTTGGACGAAACCTTTCGGACAAGTACGGAATAGAGTGCCCAGGTAATGGCTGCGCCCAAAAGTGAAAGATTTCCAACAAAAAGGGACGATGAGAGTTGGGCGCTGCGGGGGTCTATCACGGCCAAGACACCCAGGCTGGCCAGGAATATGGCTGCCAACCTGCGGCGGGTAATGGGTTCTTTTAACAATATATACGCAAAGGGCAGTACAAGCGCTGGGGTGGCAGATGTAACCAATGATCCGTTTGCAGCAGTTGATAGTTTGGTTCCGATAAATTGAAATCCCAGGGAAACGCCATATCCAACCACTCCAACGCCGAAATAGCTCCAAAATTGGCGGGGCTTGACAGAGAATCCGCCTCTGGCCAGGATGACCAGCGCCAAAGCCAGGAATCCAAGCAGCAGACGGATTGTAAGCAGTGTAAAGGGCGGAATGACGTCCAGAACAACCTTGCTGACGACGTACATTCCGCCCCAGATTGCAGCGGCGACCAAACCTGAAATAAGACCAGCCAATGAATGTTTTTGCATTATTTCACCTTCCAAAGCGGAAATTTTACGTCCGGGCCAGTAACCCACAGGCTGAATGCAGCGAGCATGTACCCGCTGGCCGAGAATGCATAAAGCCAACGAGCTCCGATCAAATCGTAAATTGCCCCGGAAATTGGGGAAGCAATAATATTGACGGCTCCTGCCATGGTGACTGTGAATAGGGCCAGAACTGTGCCTGTCTCATGTGTTTCTGTATTTGAACTGATTAGTCTTATGTAGGAGATGGTGTAAAAACTATAAGCCATACCGCCAATAAATCGTACGATCATGATCGTGATGATTGACGGAAAAATTAAGACAATCGAGCGCTGAACAAATGTTAGCAGGATTGCGATCAGCATCATCCGGTGTGCACTGATGCGTTTTAATAACTGGTCTGAGAGCAACATGAATGGTATCTCTACTATTGCACTCAAAATTCCAGCAATGCTGATCAGTTGTTTTGATGCGCCAAGATCAGAAAGATATACATTCTCGAACTGAAGTACACCACTATTGAGAAAACCAATCAATATAATAGCGATTGCAAAACCCAACAGTGTCCGATTTCTCCAGATGGTGTTAATGGCAGCCGGGAGGCCTAGACTGGATCCTTGTTGATTGGGTCTGGAGGAAAAAATGGCTGGAGAGATAAAGAAAACCAACCCGGCTGCCACTATCCAGATCAGGCAGGCCTCTGTAAAGCCGGCTTGAAAACCATGGTGTTCGATCAGCCACCCAGTAGCGGGGACGATCACTATCCATCCCATTGAACCCCAGACTCTAATGCTTCCATAGCCTGCAGATGTAGATTCTGCGATGGATACAGCCATCGAATCAGAAAGCGGCAGAATGCTGGATGTAGCCAGTGACTGAAAAATGATTATTCCAATAATTGGCAAAAAAGCAGACTGTTGCCCTAAAAGGAAATATCCAAAAGCACCTAGAATCAAAATAATTTGCAAATAGGAACGTGCATGTGGTCTTTTTTTTATTTCACTAACGATGAAAGGGGCCGCAAACAAACCCGTTAATGCCCCTGCGGATGCAATCGTTCCGATTTGCTTCCCGTTTAATCCCAGGCTGGTATAAAACAAGTTCACAAAAGGCTGGACAGCACCTGCGCCACCCATAAACGCAAAATAATAAAATCGGGAAAAATATAATTCGGCCCTTTTTGGTTTTTGGTTAAAGTTTTTCAATATCATTCAATCAAACCTGATGGGTAAAAAGGAATAAATATAGGACAAGAAAAGGTCTTGTCCTATATTTACTTGATAATAATTCCGGAATTTATATTCCGGCAGAATCAATAACCGCAAAATTATTCATCAGTAATGCTTCGTCTTAACTTTTTTACCGCGCCATGTCGTTTTTTGGTCTGGATCCGTTCGGTCTTCGATGCCAGGGTTGGGCGGGTTGGTCGTCGTTTTTTAGGAGGTTCAAGGGAGGTTTGGATGAGAAAAACTAGCCTTTGGATCGCATCCGTTCGGTTTTGGTCCTGAGTTCGGTAGCGCTTGGCTTCGATCTGCAAAATGCCAGCGTCTGTCAGGCGGCCAGCGGCCAGCCGGCTGAGTCTTTCCTTGACATCAGCGGGCAGAGATGCGGAATTTTGTAAATCAAACCGCAATTGAACCGCTGTGGCAACCTTATTAACGTTTTGACCACCGGGCCCACTGGCACGGATAAAATCAAGAGAGATTTCGTTTTCTTCTATGCTGATGTTTGGGCTGATGATGATCATAATACGAATTTTGGCCGAGTAAGATTTTCAGGTCTCAGGATTTCATCCAGCTGCTCTCTGGTCAGCAAGCCCTTGCTGAGCACGATTTCGGCCACACCTTTCCCAGTGGCATAGGCCTCCTTGGCCACTATGCTGGCGTTTTCATAGCCAATAAATGGATTCAGCGCAGTTACAATGCCAATTGAATGATTGACGATATCGTCCAGGCGCTCCCGGTTTGCAGTAATACCGCGAACACAGCGCTCTGCAAGGGTCAGGCAACCCTGGCGCAGATAAATCAGGCTGTTTAACAGGTTGTGAGCGATGATTGGTTCAAAGGCGTTTAATTGCAGTTGTCCTGCTTCAGCTGCAAAAGTGACAGTCACATCATTGCCGATGACTTCAAAAGCGATCTGGTTTACGACTTCTGGAATAACGGGATTGACCTTGCCAGGCATGATACTCGAACCAGCCTGGACTGGAGGTAGATTTATTTCGCCGAAACCGGCGCGGGGACCTGATGACAGCAGGCGCAAATCATTGCATACCTTTGATAGTTTAACCGCCACTCTTTTTAGCACACCAGAAAGTTGAACAAAAGCACCAGCATCCTGGGTGGCTTCCACAAGGTTGTCCGCGGTGATAAATTGGATGCCTGTCAATTCGGTGAGTGTTTTACAAACCAGGGGGGCGTATTCGGCTGGGGAATTGATGCCGGTGCCAATTGCAGTTGCGCCAAGGTTAATTTCCTGGATTAATAGTGCGGCTTCTCTTAAGCGTTGTTGATCTTCCATTAACATGACTGCATAAGTGCTGAATTCCTGACCAAGAGTCATGGGTACCGCATCTTGAAGCTGAGTCCGGCCCATTTTTAATATATCAGTAAATTCCCTGGCTTTCTGATCAAAATCGAGGCGCAAAATCTCCATGGCGTTCACCAATCGTTCAATCTCGAAGCGCAAAGCAACTTTGACGGCGGTTGGATAAACATCATTTGTGCTTTGACTTAGATTGACATGCTCCAGAGGGTGTAATTCCTTATAATTTCCACGCTCGAAACCCATAATTTCAAGAGCACGGTTGGCGATGACTTCATTGGCATTCATATTGGTCGAAGTACCCGCGCCACCCTGGATTACATCAACTGCAAAATGATCGTGCATTTTTCCGGAGCGAATCTCACGGCAGGCAGCCATGATTGCATCAGCTTTTGTTTTGTCCAATAAACCCAACTGAAGATTTGCGAGTGCGCAGGCTTCCTTGACAAAAACCAGTCCATCAATCAGACCGGGATAGGCTTGTATGGTTATTCCAGAGATTGGGAAATTTTCAAGCGCGCGTAAGGTGTGGATGCCATAGTATTTATCAGCGGGCACTTCACGTTCTCCCAATAGGTCATGTTCAATGCGGTGGGTAATATTTTTCATGTATCCATTGTAACAAATTTATGAGGTCATAAAAGAGCATGTTTTGTACTGCAGGAATTCTCAATATATTTTTATTGCAAGATGGAAAACAGCACCGGCTGGAGGCGTTCAACGCCCCCAGCCGGTGCTGTTTTTTCACTTTTACCCACAATTGACTAGAACATCATGTCGTTGATTTGTTTAATGGTTTGCGGGTCGGGCCGGAGTTCCTTTTCGGTTAACCGATTGAGGGGAGTATCGACCAGGTTATACTTTTCATTTAAAGCTGGCTTGGATGTATCCAGGTAGATTAAACCGGTGATCAACCAGTTGTTTTGTTGAGCTTCCTCGAGTTTGTGAAGAGCCTGAAATTTGCTGGTGGGATCATAATCATGCTCCAGTTTCTTGAGAACTATACTGGATCCATCATGCATTTCCACTTCCCGAACGGTGCCTTCGTCAAAATCATCCGGGATGATAATCTCATCACGAGCCGGGATGAAGGAAATTTCGTGCAAAGGCGCTTCGTGGTCCTTGCCCCAGGCATAGGAATGATAAGCGTTGTCCTGGTTGTTGAAGGTCACGCAAGGGCTGATGATATCCAATACTGCGATACCTTTGTGGGCGATTGCGGCTTTGATTAATTCCTTGACCTGTTTTGGGTCACCAGCAAAAGAACGGGCTACAAATGTTGCATTGGATGCGATTGCCTCCATGCAGATGTCAATTGGCATATATTGGTTTACGCCCTGTTTTTTTAGGGTCAATCCAACCTCTGCTGTGGCAGAAAATTGACCCTTGGTCAGGCCATAAACACCGTTATTTTCGACGATATAAACCATGTTTACATTTCTGCGCATCATGTGTTTGAACTGACCCATGCCGATACTGGCGCTATCACCATCGCCGGAAATACCGATGCCTTTCAGGCTAATATCGGCAAAAAGAGCGCCGGTTGCAATTGATGGCATACGACCGTGTAAGCCATTGAAACCGAAGGAACGATTCAAGAAGTAAGTAGGTGATTTGCTGGAACATCCAATACCGCTAAATTTAAGCACATTTTCTGGAACAACATTCATTTCATAGGCGGCGGCGATAAGCTGGTTTGCGATCGAATTGTGTCCGCAACCCTGGCAAAGCGTACTTGGAAAACCACGATAATCATTCTTGCTCAGTCCAGCCAGGTTAGTCTGGACAGTTGCACCGGCCATAGGAAGGTTTTCAGCCATGTTATTTATTCTCCTTTGCCAAAAGTTCTTTGATGATGCGCTTGGCCGTGGGGGGCATGCCATCGCTGTAAGCCACGGATACCAGTTTGTTTGCCAGATCTGGCATGGCAATGATTATTTCTTCATACAACTGTCCGTCGCGATTCATTTCGACAACGTAAACCCTGTCCTGTTGCTTTACAAACTCCCGGACTTCATCGGCCAGCGGTAGGGCACGAACGCGAAGCATGTTCATTTTTCGACCATTTTGCTCGTTTAACAAGGCGCGGGCTTCCTGGACGGCAGGCATCGAAGAACCGAAAGCAATGAATGCTTCGCTTGCCCCTGGGACTGTTTCAATGATCGGGCCGGGGAGGTAATGCTTGGCAGTCCGGAATTTCTTTTTGAGCCGTTCCATGTTAGCTTCCCAAATTCCAGAATCCTCGGTATACCGTGCGTTAGAGTCATGCCCGGTGCCGCGGGTGAAATAAGAACTGCCCGGTACACGGTTGCCGGGCAAGGTCCGGTATGGAATACCATCGCCATCTTTATCCAGGTAGCGTCCCCATGGTTCGGTTAATTTCTTAATGTCTTCATCCCAAAGAATCTTTCCGCGATCCATGGGAGTATCGGGGTATTTGAATGGCTCGGTCATCCACTGGTTCATACCAAAATCCAGATCGCCAAGCACAATCACAGGAGTTTGGATACGTTCTGCTATATCAAAGGCGCGCCATCCAAATTCAAAACATTCATTTACTGAACCAGGCAGCAGAATGATGTTATCTGTATCTCCGTGCCCCATATTGGCGGCAAAATTCAAGTCACCTTGAGATGTACGGGTGGGTAAACCGGTGCTGGGGCCGATGCGGGTTATGTCCCAAATTACAACCGGTACTTCTGCATAATAAGCCAGCCCGACAAATTCGGTCATCAAGCTCAGTCCGGGTCCGGAAGTGGAAGTCATGGATCTCAAGCCGGCCCAACCTGCGCCGATGCACATGCCGATCGCGGCTAATTCATCCTCTGCCTGTACAACGGCAAAAGTGTCCTTGCCTTCTGAAGTTTTGCGTAATTTGGGAAGATATTCATTCAGCTCTTCCGCCAGGCTGGTGGCAGGAGTGATGGGGTACCAACCAACAAATTGGACACCGCCATAAACGGAACCAATGGCAGCTGCGGTATTTCCATCGGCCATAATCAAGCCATCCGTTTTGTCCATGGGTTCGATGTAGTAGGGATCCTTCTTTTCGAGGTTTTCTCTAGCCAGATCGGAAGAGCACACGTCTGAACTCCAGTCACCTGAAGCTA
>CAZLJB010000103.1:0-8617 GCA_964559195.1 uncultured Anaerolinea sp.
TAAAAAGATCCCAGATACAAATCCTGGCATTTTCCGAAAAAATGAACCGCACTCGGACATTTGGGGACAGTACTTATGTCTTATTGCGTGTGATAGAATTATATTCAGGTGTGTGACTCAATAACGTAATAGGAGCAGACCTAAGGAGATTTTTCCAATGCAACCGGAAATACCCGAATCAATAAAATTTCTATACGATCATGAAATTGGCCTGGGCGCCTGGTCATGGGGTGATCGCATGGTTTGGAATTATGGCAAAGGCTATACCGACGCAGATATTGAAGCTGGTTTCAAAATCTCACTCGAAAACAACGTGCACTTTGTGGATACCGCCGAAATTTATGGCAACGGGCGCTCTGAGCGCCTGTTGGGGCAATTTTTAAAAAACACCAAAACACCCGTGATCGTTGCCAGTAAGTTTTTTCCATTTCCATGGCGCTGGACCAGTTCTACAGTCACCCGGTCGTTGCGTCGCAGCCTGGAAAGACTTGATCTGGAGCGAATCGACCTGTACCAGATCCACTGGCCAATCCCAATCATCAAACTCGAAACTTACGTCGAAGGACTGGCAGCAGCACACCAGCTCGGGTTGACCCGCGCGGTCGGTGTCTCAAATTACGATAAAACCCAGATGCTGCGTGCTTACACCACCCTTTCAAAACATAATATTCCGCTGGCGTCAAACCAGGTCGAATATCACCTGCTCAACCGCACTGCAGAAAAAAGTGGGTTATTAAAACGCTGCCAGGAGTTGGGTATCCGGCTGATTGCTTACTCACCTCTGGCCATGGGCTTGTTGACCGGAAAATACAGCCCTACAAATCCACCTCCAGGTATGCGCGCCGGAAAATACGCCAGCGTCCTCAAGGATATTCAACCACTTACCAAGCTGCTGACTACCATTGGCCAGGATCTGGGCGGTAAATCCGCTGCCCAGGTGGCCATCAATTGGTGTATTTGCAAGGGCACTTTGCCAATCCCGGGTGCAAAAAACGTACATCAGGCTCAAATGAACGCCGGAGCCGCTGGCTGGCGCCTGAGCGAAGCACAGGTCAATCAGCTCGACGACGCCAGTGATCCTTTTACAAAATAAAAGACTGGCTCAATAGGCCAAACACTTTACAGGTAAGTTATATGCTTAATAAAATGCGCGAACCAGTCAATGGACTGACTCACTTTTTTGCTGCCATAGCTGCAGTGGGTGGCCTGATTGCCTTGCTAATCATCGGGCGAGCTGATATCGGTAAACAGGTTTCGCTTGCAATATATGGCGTCAGCGTCATCCTGCTTTTTTCAGCCAGCGCCACTTACCATTTGGTGAAAGCCCAGCCAAATGTACTTGAAGGCTTACGCAAATTCGACCACTCAGCCATCTACCTGCTGATCGCCGGATCCTATACCCCCGTCTGCTATAACATGTTTACTGGTTTCTGGAAATGGGGTTTGCTAGCTATCATCTGGTCGTTTGCGCTGATTGGAGTGATCATCAAAATCTTTGTGATCAAGGCTCCGCGCTGGAGCACGGCGGGAGTGTATCTGGTGATGGGCTGGCTGGTAGTAGTTGCCATGCAAGAAATGCTGACCACCCTGCCGGTTGGGGCCTTGATCTGGTTGGCAGCCGGTGGTTTGATTTATACTCTTGGCGCAGTGATTTACATTACCAAGGTTTTTGACTTCATCCCCGGCAAGTTTGGGTTTCATGAGGTCTGGCATATTTTTGTCATACTGGGCGCCCTGGCTCATTTTATTGCCATTCTTGCTTATATCGCACCAACAAACTAACGAATAATCGTTACGACTCACAAAGTGTTTTTCCAGCTTAGAAATTTATATCGAGCCAAACGTCTGGATGGTTCACGACCTTGTCGATAATCCCAAATCCTAAACAAATTTAACGATATACAAGCAGAATGGAATGAAACGCAATGCAAATCGAAGAAAACATCACCACGCTCATCCGGCAGCGTTTTTCATGCCGGACCTATCTTAGAGAACCCATTTCGGAGTCAAAACTTCAGAAGCTGCAGCAATTCATTGACGGGCTGCCGGAGGGTCCTTTCGGTGGAAGACCTGAATTCCATCTCGTGGCGGCCGAGAATCAGGACAGCCAAGTCTTAAAAGACCTGGGCACGTATGGATTTATCCAGGGAGCCACGGGGTTTATTGTGGGCAGCCTGTCCCCAGGCGAAAAAAACCTGGAAGATTATGGTTATCTGATGGAACAGATCATCCTGTTCGTAACTTCACTCCAGCTGGGCACCTGCTGGCTGGGTGGCAGTTTCACGCGAAGCAGCTTTGCCCGCAAGATAAACGCGGGCCCAGATGTGATTATTCCGGCAGTCAGCTCGATCGGAGAAATGATCGATCCCGAGCAAGCCCGCAAAGGCGTGCTGCGCCGGCAGGTCAAAGGCGATCAACGCCTGGCCTGGGATAAATTATTTTTTGATAACAACTTCGGCACCTCTCTAAGTCTGGAAGCTGCCGGAGCATGGGGCACGCCGCTTGAAATGCTGCGACTGGGGCCATCCGCCTCCAATAAACAACCCTGGCGGGTAATCCGGCAAGGGAGTCAGTTTCATGTTTTTCTACAACGCACGCGGGGTTATCGTGAAAGCTCTTTGACCCGTTTCATGGGTATTGTGGATATTCAAAGATTGGACACTGGCATCGCCATGTGTCATTTTGAATTGACCGCCCGCCAGCTTGGTCTGACTGGAGGCTGGACGGTACTGGAGCCTGCCATCGCAAGACCTGATGACCAGACCGAATACTGTGTGACCTGGAATGAATATCCCTTGCGATAAAACCCTTTTAATAATGTGCATGGCAGGATGTGCTATAATAGAATTGGGTCAACTCCCAATCCCCTGACTGGGATTCCCCGTAATTTTCTTGGGGATGCCAGGCTTCGACGGGAGAGGTTGGCTCCGGAATGCGTGCCGAGAGGTGCCGAACTCGGAAAATCAGCACAAAAAATCAAGTGCCAATCGCACTTCTTACGCCGCTATGCCCCTCGCTGCCTAATAAGCAGTAGAGAGTAAACGGCCCGTCTCAAATGAGGCGGCGTTCACCGTTCCCGCTCTCCGCCCGGAGAACGAGTGGGCGTCAAAATGGCAGAGTGCCGTACCGCCACGTCACTAACGGTACGAAAGAGGGCTTTCGGGTCTGAGTGAATGGCCGCAGGCAAATTTTGCCGGATGTGTTACTTGCGGCGACATGCACAACTGGCTACGCGCGTAGATTTCCGGTGGTCGAATCTTTCGGACGCGGGTTCGATTCCCGCCATCTCCACAAAAAACCCTCCATGTTTTCCATGGAGGGTTTTGCTTTCTCATAACAGGCTTTCGTTGATTTCCTTCAGACCAGTTTTGAAGAGTATTTTACGCGAAAACCAGTTGCTGGACAGGGTATCCTACTCAAATAACGATACAACTGATCCAAATAAAATTAGAATTATTGCCGCATATCGGTTTGCTGAAATCCGAAATCATTTAATTTACAAATCCGATTAGAATTAGATGAATTGATGAAAAGGAGATTTATAAATGGAAAATACGAATAATGGTATGGAACGAGTTAATCAGTTTTTGGATAAGTACATTTTACCCTGGCCGGTACGGTTCCTCACTTTTCGGTTCGTAATACTTATAACAATTGCCTTGCTTATACCACTAATCGCTTTTGCAAATAACACTACCCTGGTGCTTGGACTCAACAGCTATCTCAACACCATGAGTGTAGCTGTCAGTTCGATTGTATTGCTGTATGCAACGATTTCTGAGGCGCGCCAGAAACAGATCGCTGAATTGCAGGAAAAACGTGCCCAGGAAGATCATGCGCATGTGACTGAAATGCACCAGCTCGTCTTGCAAACCCTGCAAAACCAAAATGAAGAAATTGATGAACTGAAAAAAATTATTAGCCAGTTGGCAGGTAAGGAGTTCAACCCAATCTTGCGGGAATCGATCCCGGATTTGAAAAATCTACATCCGCGTGGAGATGACCGATTTGCGGAGGATGATCTTTCTCGTCAATGGCAGGGTAAATTGCATCATAATGAGCTGGTTTCCACTATTCGAACAGACCTTCAGCCGCGTAAAGAGACCAACGATTCTAAATAACTTAATATCATTTCCCAATATTTTTGGCCGATACTTTTTAGAAATACAGAGAAACCTGCCAGTGGTTTTTTGGACAGTATTTCTGTCATTGGATAAACAACCCGTGGAATGATATTTGAGTTACTTCAAGAAAGGAGTTACTCATCCGGTGGACTGAATAGCTGAAATAATTGCTTTTTTTTCAACCCATGGTTGACCTTATTGGATAAATACATTCACCAAAAGCGGAAAGCGGACAATTAGTATTATATTTCATGGGTTGCACTGTCATTTATTATGTTAAAATAAGATCGTTCGTTCCTTAATTTATATCGTATTTTCAAAAAGGAGAGAGAGATGAAAACATTTCGGCCATTTTTTTTACTGATTGCCTTCGTCCTGATAGTAGGAATGGCTTGCATCATAACCTCAGGCCCAACGCCCGCACCGAATAACAATGGCGGAAATACTGCATCTACATCCGAACCCGCCTCGGCTGTACCGGCTGCCACCAACTCCAGTAATCAGGGCAGCAGCACGGGAGGCGTCAGTTCCGTCAGTGATGCCCAGAATGCCGTCATCCAAATCGAATCCCAGGGCACCTTTGTTGATCCACAGGTTGGCCTGGTAACCAATGGAGCCGGTCGTGGTTCAGGTTTTCTTATTGACCCATCCGGCATTGCGGTGACCAACAACCACGTTGTCACCGGGTCTGCTTTACTAAAAGTATGGGTTGGGGGGGTGCAGCACAATGCCCGCATCCTGGGAGTCTCTGAATGTTCTGACCTGGCAGTAATTAAAGTGGATGGTGGACCCTTCCCCTATTTAAACTGGTACGAAGACACGGTTAAAACCGGGCTGGAAGTTTACGCCGCCGGTTTCCCGCTTGGCGAACCACAGTTTTCACTTACCAAAGGCATCATATCGAAAGAGAAAGCAGATGGTCAAACCAGTTGGGCTTCGCTGGATTATGTGCTCGGGCATGATGCCACCATTAATCCGGGCAACTCGGGCGGCCCGCTGATTTCTGCTGATGGACGGGTAGTTGGAATTAACTACAGCTCACTGGCATCAGCCAACCAATACTTTGCGATTGATGAAAAAACCGCCAAACCCGTAATTGAAGAATTGACCAAGGGCAAGGATATCGATTCGATTGGGATCAATGGCACTGCAGTCAAATCAAATGACGGCAGCTTCTCGGGTATTTGGGTTTCATCCGTCAAGTCCGGTTCGCCTGCCGACAAAGCCGGCGTTAAAGGGGGTGATATCCTGTATCAGATGGAAAGCCTGGTATTGGCAACCGATGGCACAATGAAGGATTACTGCAGCATTCTGCGCACCCATAAACCAGAAGATACCCTCTCGCTGATGGTCATCCGATACGCCAGCGGTGAACTTCTGGAAGGCCAACTGAACGGTCGCGAACTGGCTGTCACCAAGAAATTTGATGTCAGCGGCGGTGGTGGCAGCGGCTCAGGCAGTGGTTCGGGCAGTGGCTCAGGCAGTGGCTCTGGTAGCCAGGCTAAGGATTTCTATACCGAAGATTTTAACGGGGATATCAGCAACTATTCGTATTTTGAATGGCATGAAAAATATGGATCCGCTGCGTCTGACACGACCCTGACGCCGACCACCAAGGACGGTTTTTTGGTCTTTGATATAAATAGTTCACAAAAGTATGTTTATGTCAATTACACGCCCTTCAAATACACAAATGTACGCCTTGATTTACGCGCCGATAATCGCGGAAAAAACAGCAACTCTGTTTCACTAATCTGCCGTTACAGCAGTGAAGGTTGGTACGAAGCCAATGTCCAAAATGACGGGCTGTATTCAATCCTGGCTTATGTTGTCTCGGATGGCAAATATTACAACATCTTTAACGGTGGCTCAAACCTGATCAAACAGGGCAAAAATACCAATGACTATACTTTTATTTGCAACGGGAATGATCTAACACTGGGTGTCAATAGCACCAAGGTTAAGACTGTTACGGATAAGAACTATGCCCTGCGCGAAGGAATGGTCGGTTTCGGAGTTTCATCCTTTGACGCTTTGCCCGTCCTGGTCAATGTGGATACTTTCCAGATCAGCCAGCCTTAATTTTTAATGCGTTTTCTCGTCACAGGCCGCCCAATTAGGGCGGCCTGTTTTTATTTTTTCTACATGACGTTAACGTATTTCTATGATTTATGAATTATCCTTTCCTTACTGAAAACAAAATAACAGGCAAAATATACTGAATTCGTTTCAAAGAAATAAGGAGAACCTCATGGGAAAAATCATTGGCATTGACCTCGGTACCACCAATAGTGTTGTTGCAGTAATGGAAGGTGGGCAGCCAACCGTAATCACCACCGCAGAAGGCGGACGCCTGTGCCCATCCGTTGTTGGATTCAACAAAAATGGCGAACGCATGGTCGGACAAACTGCCAAGCGTCAATCTGTTATAAATTCTGAAAATACCATTTATTCCATTAAACGCTTTATTGGTCGTCGCTTCGAAGAAACCACGGCTGAACGTAAAATGGTACCGTACACGGTCATTGAAGGCCCGACAGACGATGTACGGGTAAAAGTACCATTCACCGGCAAGGAATACAGCCCGCAGGAAATCAGCGCCATGATCCTGGCCAAGCTTAAGGCTGACGCGGAAGCTTATCTGGGCGAGAGCGTTACCGAAGCAGTCATCACCGTGCCTGCTTATTTCAACGATACCCAGCGCCAGGCTACCAAGGACGCCGGTCGTATCGCAGGTCTGGATGTCAAGCGCATCATCAACGAACCTACCGCCTCGGCGCTTTCGTATGGGCTGGATAAAAAAGCCAACGAGACCATCCTGGTTTTTGACCTGGGTGGTGGCACATTTGATGTTTCGGTTTTGGAAGTAGGCGACGGCGTGATCGAAGTCAAGGCCACGAATGGCGACACACACCTGGGTGGTGATGACTGGGATCAACGCGTGACCAGTTGGGCCGCCGATGAATTTCAAAAGATGGAAGGGATCGATCTGCGCAATGATCGCCAGGCACTCCAACGCCTGCGCGAAGCAGCTGAAAAGGCCAAAATCGAGCTTTCCAGCATGATGGAAACCGAAATCAACCTGCCTTATATCACGGCAGATGCTTCCGGCCCCAAACACCTGGTGATCAAAATGACCAGGGCAAAATTTGAACAAATGACCAATGATCTGCTCCAGCGCTGTGTGCACCCATTTGAAAATGCGCTTAAAGATGCCGGCCTGAAAGCCGGTGATCTCCACGAAGTGGTGCTGGTGGGTGGTTCGACACGTATGCCAATGGTTTCTGACCTGGTGCGCAAGCTGACCGGTAAAGAGCCCAACAAATCTGTCAACCCGGATGAAGTTGTGGCAGTCGGCGCGGCTATTCAAGGCGGCGTGTTGGGTGGCGAAGTTCGCGACATCCTGCTGCTCGATGTTACCCCACTTTCCCTGGGTGTAGAGACCCTGGGCAGTGTGATGACACGCATGATAGAACGAAACACCACCATCCCGGTTAAAAAGACCGAAACCTATTCCACCGCAGCTGACAGCCAAACCGCAGTCGATATTCATATCCTGCAAGGTGAACGCCCGATGGCAGGTGACAACATGTCGCTGGGTCGTTTCCGGCTCGATGGCATTCCCCCGGCGCCGCGCGGCGTACCCCAGGTGGAAGTCACCTTTGATATCGACGCAAATGGCATTTTGCATGTCGCCGCGCGCGATAAAGCCAGCGGCAAGGAACAAAAGATCACGGTTACCGCCTCCACCAACCTGAATAAGAGCGAAATTGATCGCATGGTTAAAGAATCACAGGCCCATGAAGCGGAAGATAAGAAACGCAAGGAAATCATCGAGGCCCGCAACATCGCTGACAACCTGATCTACCAGACTGAGAAAGCCATGCGCGACCTGGGTGAAAAGATCAGCTCGGGCGAACGCGGAGATGTTGAAGCAAAAATCAACGATCTCAAATCCGCCCTGGGCAGTGAAGATGCTGGGCATATCCAGAAGGCCAGTGAAGAACTTCAGAAGGTTTTTTATGCGGTCAGCGAAAAACTTTATGGCCAGCAAGGACAGCCGCAGCCAGGTGGCGAAGGGCCTTCTACTCCGCCATCCGGTGATGGCGATGTGATTGACGGTGAAGTAAAAGACGCCTGATAGTCACAAAGACTCATAATCATCCTAACGGGTGCCTGTTGTAGAACGGGCACCCGTTACGTTTTTTCATTTAACGCTTTATAATCCTGTTATGTCAAGCATAAATCGTCCTATACGCATCCTACTCGCGATCATTGTGATCCTGATCCTGGGAGCGGTGATCTACAACATTCCCTTTGTCAACGACAAACTCGCCTGGCGGGTGGATGATCTGCGCTCGCAAATCATTTACTTCTTCAGACCACCCGATCAAGCCGTCTTTATCCCAGCCCAGCAATCCCAGGTGGATAGGATCGTGACTGAGACATTATTGGCTATGCGCAGCGCAACCCGCACCCCCACGCCTGGTCCG
>CAZLJB010000104.1:0-8584 GCA_964559195.1 uncultured Anaerolinea sp.
AGATTTTTATCTGTGTGATACCGTAGTTGCACCTTTTGTTGACAGGCAAGCTATTTTTTGTTGGCCAATTTGTGATTTTCGTCATGATTTACACTGGTAAAATAGAGTAATGCGTAATACCAGAAATTATTTCATCATTGTATTCCTGCTCTTTTTTACAATTGCTATTGTGGGTGGGCTTTTTTGGGCTAATTTGATCTTCGTTCAGCGCGTGCCAGGAGGAAACGATTTTATTGTTCCATGGAAAGCCATGCAGAATTTCATGATGCAGGGTCTTACACCGTACGGGGAATTAACCACGCAAAATATTCAAGCACTGATCTATAAGCGCCAATTAGCCATCGGTCAATACCCATATCATGTAAATATCCCACTTTTTTTTCTGGTTTTATTTTTACCGCTTTCCTGGATTAGTGAGATGGCGCTTGCTCGCGCCATCTGGATGGTTATCCTCGAAGCTGGGCTGCTTGGGGTTGTATTGCTCTCATTACGCCTTGCCCGATTAAAATCTCATTGGCTTTTTTTTGCCATAATTTTCATATTCTGCGTGTTTTGGCAGCCATCTGTTTTACTTTTTGTGAGCGGATCATCCATCATTTTGCAGGCTTTTTTGTTTTGCGGTTCGTTACGCAGTCTGGAGCTGGGTGCAGATGAGCTAGCCGGGGCAATGGCGGCCTTTTGTTTGCTAAACCTGGAAGCCACCGGTCCGGTTTTTCTGGTCATGCTTGTCTGGATTTTTTCCACTCAACGTTGGCGGGTGCTGGGTGGGATGGGAATGATGTTGGTAATCTTGTTTGGATTGTCACTGATATTAATGCCATCCTGGATTCTGCCATTTATTGGGGCAGTCGTTACAAATTGGAGATCTGGCGCGATACCATCTACATACATTTTGTTTGACAATTGGATGCCAGGCATTGGTCACCGTCTCGCGCAGCTTCTGGCTGCTGGAGCGCTGGCGATATTATTAATGGAGTTACGCTCTGTCCGTGGACAGGATGTCCGTTGGCTGTTCTGGACAATTTGCCTGGCGGCTGCTGTCACACCTCTGCTAGGTATTCCATATTTTCAAAACTGGCTGGTTTTTACCCTGCCCGGTTTGTTATTGGTGATTTCTGCTATGGTTCAAAGATGGAAATTGCTAGGGTTTGGCAGTTCCTTTCTAATCATGCTGGTTACGTTTATTGGTTTATGGGGTGCGCAACAAAGAGGCATAACATCTGCCTTTATATTATTTTATCCGTTAGCACTGACCCTGCTTTTATATTGGGTTCGTTGGGGCGCGGTGCGTCAACCGCGTTTATGGGCTGATGAAATTGCGCTCAGGGGCTGATATGAGACGTCGGGATTTGTTCCTCCTTTTCATGTTTGGACTAATTTTTAATATTGGCATTGCCTGGTTTCAACATGCTCCAGGTTATATGGATGCTGATTATTACTTTGCAGGTGGTTTGCGTCTGGTACAAGGGCATGGTTTTACAGAAACCTACCTTTGGAACTATTTGGATAACCCACAAAGCTTGCCACATCCCTCGCATGGTTATTGGTTCCCGTTGGCTTCGATGATCGCTGCGGTCGGTATGTTTTTTACCGGTCAGCAAACTTTTTCAGCTGCCCGGTTAGGTTTCATCCTGATCGCTGCTCTGGTTCCCCCCGTGGCAGCGCTGCTTGGTTTTCAAATTACATCCCGGCGGGAAACTGCTTTTGCTGCCGGTATGTTGGCAGTTTTTAGCGGTTATCATGCACCTTTTATGTCCACCACGGATAATTTTGGACCTTTCATGTTGTTGGGCGGGCTCTTTATGCTCGTTCTAACACGCGCAGGTCGCTCTGCTCCTTTTCTGCTTGGTTTACTCGCAGGCCTGTTGAATCTTGCCCGGGTGGATGGCTTGATTTGGGCTGCCATGGGAGTTGCAGGCGTGTTTTTTATATGGCTAAATTCCCCCAACCGGCCAGGGATCAAGCCATTGTTATTCTCAATTTTGGTTTTCACGGCGGGTTATGCGCTGATTATGGGACCCTGGATGGCGCGAAATATCGCTGTCTGGGGTACACCGCTCACCCCGGCCGGCAGTAATGTGCTCTGGATGACCCGTTATGATGAGACCTTTGCCTGGCCAGCCAGCCGGATCAATATGCAAAATTGGTTGGCAGCCGGGTGGAGATCTGCCCTGGATGGCCGTTGGACGGCTTTTAAACTCAATTCAATCAATACAATTGGCGCTCAGTCTGCTTTCCTTCTTTTTCCTTTTATTTTGGTTGGGCTTTGGAGCTTGCGAAAAGACATCCGCATCCGCCTGGCCGTTTTTGCATGGTTGGTTTTATATGTTGTCATGAGTTTTATTTTTCCGTTTGCAGGGTCTCGTGGCAGTTTTTTCCATGCTGGCGCGGCACTTCAACCGGTCTGGTTTACGGCGGCGGTGGTTGGGGTGGATGTATTGGTTTCCATGGCGCGCGCCCGGGGCAGGTTCACACCAGCTGCTCATAAGGTGTTCCGCATCGCCCTGATAGTTTCCATGGCAGTTCTGACGATCAGCCTGGCCCAAATCGCCATTATTAAAAATGATTGGAACCAGTTTCGCCGAACCTATGACCTGGTTGAGCTCATGCTTATCAAGCATGGAGCTCAGCCATCTGATGTGGTGATCGTTGCGAATGCGCCAGGTTATTACGCTGCCAGCGGCCGCTCCGCTATAATTGTTCCAGATGAAAACTTGGATTCTCTTCACGCACTGGCTGAAAAGTTCGGGGCCAAATTCCTTGTATTGGAGAAAACCTATTACACAGATCCAATGATCCCGGTCTATAAAAACCCGGAGCTACAACCTGGACTTTCATTTCTTGGGGAATTTGACGATGTTCGTGTCTTTGAAATCAAATCCAGATAATCACTTATCCAGGAGAGATGTTTTTCTGCTGGCCGGAATGGTTTTGGCTTCTCTGGCTGTTTACCTGGGCTTGAGTGCGATCATATACCGGATTGGGTTTCCATTAGATGATTCCTGGATCCACCAAACGTATGCCCGGAATTTGGCTTTGCGCGGTGAATGGTCATTTACACCTGGTGTGATGTCCGCCGGATCAACTTCTCCAATCTGGACAATTCTGTTGGCTCTTGGTTTTGTTCTAAATCTTTCCCCATATCTCTGGACATTTTTTTTGGGCGTACTTTTCCTTTTCGGAATTTCTTTGTTAGCCGAAATAATTATGCGCAAGTCACTTCCTTTTTATAAGCCTTCTTACCCCTGGGTGGGTTTATTATTTGTATTCGAATGGCACATGATTTGGGCTGCTTTTTCTGGCATGGAAACTGCATTATATATATTCCTGGTTTTATACCTGATGAGCATCTTGTTGGCAGGTTCACGCAATTATCTTGTGGCAGGGATGCTTATTGGGATTTCCCTGTGGGTGCGTCCTGATGGTTTGACCTTGCTTGGCCCATTAACTCTGATGATTTTACTTACAGGAGTGAGCTTTTCAGACCGATTACGTTCTTTTTTGCGGCTTAGCTTTGGTTTTGGCGTATTTTTCTTTCCATACCTGTTATTCAACCTGGCAATTTCGGGCGCTCCCATGCCAAACACGTTTTATGCCAAGCAGGCTGAATATGTTGGGTGGAATTTGCTTCCGATCGGAACCCGGCTTGTTTTTTTTTCATTGCAATTTTTCCAGGGGATCAGTTTTGTTTTTATCCCAGGTTTTATTCAAAAAATGATAACGGCCATACGTGAACGTAACTGGGGACTTATTTCTGCTGCGGCCTGGATGACGGGTTATATAATGATATATGTAATGCGCTTGCCGGTTTATCAGCACGGACGTTACCTGATGCCGGCCCTGGGTGTTTTTTTGCTGATCGGATTTTCTGGTTTTTGGGATGGTTTGGTCTGGTTCCAGTCCCATCAGCGACCAGGGTTCCGGATTGCATCAATCGGATCCCTTGCACTTATTCTAATGATTTCTTTTGGCTTTGGTGGAGTAACATATTCGCAGGATGTCGCTTTTATTGAAAGCCAGATGGTTGAAACTGCCAGGTGGGTTGCTCAAAACCTTCCAGAAAATGCTAAAATTGCAGCCCATGATATTGGTGCCCTAGGATATTTTGGTGGACACCCAATTGTTGATCTGGCAGGATTGATAACCCCTGCTGTTATTCCAATCATAAATGATAGCCAGCGCCTATCGAATTTTATGGATGATCAAAGAGTTCAATACCTGGTGGCTTTTATGAATTGGAAGCCAGATTTGCTTTTCCGGGGTAAACCCTATTTTGTTGCCAATGAACCATTTAACTCGCAAAGTGGCTATGGAAGCATGGTGGTTTATGGCTGGAGATAGTCATAGTGTTTTGTAAGAAAATTGCTCCAACAGCATTCATGTGCTATACTCAAAAAGTCTAAAATACAGGATCTAATTATGGAACCAATAACAGTAGTGGTAGTGGATGATCATCCGTTGTTTCGTCAGGGTGTGGCTGATGCCTTATCCATTGACTCGCGTCTCAATGTGGTTGGTCAGGCTGCACATGGGGAAAAAGGTCTTGAAATGATCCTGGCTTTGCGGCCGGTTGTCGCGGTTGTGGATGTTAATTTACCGGGAATGAATGGGCAGCAAATTACCCACGAAGTAACCTCGGAGCGATTTCCAACTCGAATTATCCTGATGACTGCCTATGATGACGGCGAGCAAATGCTGCATGCGGCACTGGCTGGCGCCTTTGGCTTCTGCTCAAAGGATATTCAACCCGACATATTAACAAAAATGGTCTTTGATGTGGCAGGTGGAAATTATGTGATGGGTGGACAAGCGATGAATTCTAAGGAATTTGAGACCTGGTTAAATCGCCAGCTCGATTCGGTTCGTCGCTCTTATAGTGAACCAGGAAGTCCATTTCACCCATTGTCGGATCGTGAAATGGAAGTCCTCGTGCGGGTGGTTGAGGGAAAAAGTAATAAAGAAATCGCGTCACTTTTGGGTATTAGCCATCAAACAGTCAAAAATCATATCACTTCCATCTTGCGAAAATTTGGTGTTGAAGATCGCACACAGGCGGTCGTCTATGCTTTGAAACGCGGTTGGGTAAAACTAGATTACCAAACACGGTTTGAGGAGTAAATATTTATGCCATTACCTGATGAACAATCTGGTCCCTTAGATGATGCGCGAAAAAGTATCCAGGTCGAGTTTGATGAGTCCGGCCGTGCCTTGCGTGAAGTCACCTTGATGTTAGAACAAAGCCAGGTGGAAGTGTCCAAGTTGACACAACGCAACGCAGCGATTACAGCACACTTACAGCAAATTCAGGGGCAGGGTGCTAATTCTTCGCTCGAAGAAATGCGTATGGCGTATGACTCTGCCATGGATGCACAGCAGCGTTTATTCGTGATGCGTGGCCAGGTTGAGAAGCTAAAAGGCGATCAACTTCATCAGCAGCAATACCGGACACTGTTGGAAAAAGTTACAGCTTTGTTGGATAAACCCGTCGAAATGGGATCTGGACCATCAAAAAGTGCAGCAGCGAGTATCGAAAGCATTATCCAAGCCCAGGAAGCCGAACGACAGCGTCTTTCACGCCAGATGCACGATGGCCCGGCTCAGGCTTTATCAAATTTTATTCTTCAAACTGAAATTGCCATGCGTTTGATGGATGTTGATAATGTCCAGGCGCGCGAAGAGCTTAACAACCTGAAAACTTCAGCCCTCAGTACCTTCCAGAAAGTGCGTAACTTTATCTTTGAGTTACGCCCTATGATGTTGGATGACCTGGGTTTGTTTCCGACAATTAAACGTTATGCCGACACTTTTAAGGAACAGACCGGCCTGGAGGTTTCCATCACAGTCTCTGGGCAGGAGCGGCGACTCGAATCATATATTGAGGTGATGATATTCCGAGCCTTGCAGGAATTGCTCGGAAATGCTGCCCGTCATAGCCAGGGTAATCTAATTAAAGTCGCAATTGATATGGGGGAAAGTTCTGTAAAAGTATCGGTCAGCGACAATGGAAAGGGATTTAATCCAGAAACGCTTAATCAGGACAATAGCCTGGGATTAAATTTGATTCGTGATCGTGTGGAAATTCTGGGTGGCGTTTTCGATATGGACAGCACGATTGGCAAAGGATCACGGATAAATCTTACAATCCCAGTCAAATCTTTATAAAATTAACAGGAGTTTTTAGCTTTTTTTCGAGAATTTTGCTTGGTAGAAATCAACTAATTTCAATTTTGTTGGGTGGAATGACTACCCAAGATTAAGTGTTTTTACTGTATAATCATATTTAATGAATAATAAATTTATTAGGAGAGTGATATGAAACGGGGAAGCCGCCTATTGCTGGGTTTGGTAGTTGTGATTATCATCCTTATCGCGGTAGCGATTTTTGTTCTTCGCGGTAGTTTTTCTGCTGGCAATGCGCCGGCGACTGAAACACCATCTCCGATGGTAAGTATCGTCGTCGTCAGCCAGCCGATCAACAGGGACGATGAAATAAAAATTGAATCTTTGACAACCATGCCGTATTCACAGGCAAACGTTACAGAAAAGATGATTACTGATCCTCAGAGAGTTGTTGGCAAATATGCAATTTATCCCCTGGCCCAGGGTTTGCCGCTGACCTCTGATATGATTGGAGACCGGCCTGGACTAAACCAGCCGGGTTCCGAAGCCGCCAAGGTAATTTCGCCTGGCTTGGTTGCTGTGACAATACCTATCTCAAAACTGAGTGCGGCTGCGTATGGTATTCGGGACGGTGATCGAATCAATGTGATTGCTACAACTCAATTTATTGATGTTGATACCAATTTCCAATCCAAGCTGCCAAATAATACTGCAGTGGTGACTGGCCCCGGTTTTGTCCCATCAGCCTTGCCGATTTTATCTTCAAATATTGCATCTGGTGGGGCTGGTTCGGCCCAGGGTCGCGCTGAACTCGATCCCACTTTGAACCAGGCTTTATATTTGGTGCCGTCTGAGTCTCAGCGTCCAAGGTTGGTTTCTCAAATGATTTTGCAGGATATCCAGGTGTTGCATGTGGGTACCTTTGCCCTGATTGGTCAGCAATCCCCTTCAGCGCCCCAGCCGGTTCAGGAAGGACAGCCAACCCCAACTCCTTCTGCCTCAATTTCGCCTGATCTTATTACCCTGATCGTGACGCCTCAGGACGCGGTTGCACTTACTTATATGATGTACTCTGGTACCAAGTTTACATTGACCCTGCGCGCTCCTGACGATACCACTCGGGTTGAAACTGAAGCGGCTACGCTTCAATACTTACTCAGCCAATATGCCATTCCTGTGCCAGCGAAGCTACCTTACATCATGGAAATGCAAAACATAATCGACCCCAGTATTATTATGGCACCGACACCCAAGGCTCCTTAATAAGCCAGTAATGTTAACATTGTAGAATGGGAGCCAGGAATGCCGGAAAAGAACCGCGTACTCGTGGTAGATGATGTCTCCGAGACCAGAGAAAATATTCGGAAGCTTTTGCAATTCGAAGCTGATATTGAAGTTGTTGGTGCAGCTCGCTCTGGGCGAGAAGCGGTTCAATTAAGTGATGAGTTGAAGCCGGATGTCATCCTGATGGACATTAACATGCCCGACATGGATGGCATCACGGCTACAGAATTAATCCGCCAGCGTACCCCGATTTCGCAAATCATTATCCTGTCCGTGCAGGGTGATCCGAATTATATGCGGCGAGCTATGCTGGCAGGAGCTCGTGACTTTTTAACAAAACCACCCATGGCGGATGAGTTAATATCTGCTGTTCGGCGCGCTGGTGATATGGCCCGGCTTGAACGGTCAAAGTCAGTCCAAGTTTCGTCATCCACTTCAATGGCTGCTCAGCCTATCCCAGGGGTTGGAGTGACAGATGGTCGAATTATTATGGTTTACAGCCCAAAAGGCGGCACAGGTGTTACAACCATTGCAGTAAACCTGGCAATCACCTTGAATAATGATGAGACTCGTACGGTTTTGGTGGACGGCAATCTTCAATTTGGTGATGTTGCCATTTTTCTAAATGAGCATGGCAAGAACACAATCTTGGATTTGGCTCCACGCTCAGAAGAACTCGACATTGAAATTGTTGAGGGTGTCATGATCAAACATGCCGGGTCGGGTGTGCGTGTTTTAGCCGCTCCTGCCCGTCCTGAAAATGCCGAAAACATCAATAGCGATCAGTTTACAAAAGTATTGAAGTATTTGAGCAAGGTTTATCCTTACGTCGTGGTGGATACGGCCCATAACCTGGATGAAATTACACTGGCTGCCTTGGATGTTTGTGATTTATTGATATTGGTAGTAACACAGGATATACCCGCAGTTAAGAATGTGCGTTTATTCCTCGATTTAATGAATACCATTGGCATTTCACGGGAACGGGTTTGCTTTGTCATGAACAAATACGACAAACGTATCTCGATTACACCCGAGAGAGTGGGCGAAAATCTAAAACAACCCGTTGTCAGTGTGATACCGCTTGATGAACGGATTGTAATCCCATCAGTCAACCGTGGTGTACCTTTTATGATCGATAATAAAACACAACCAATTGCGCGTACCATATTTAGCCTCG
>CAZLJB010000105.1:0-8497 GCA_964559195.1 uncultured Anaerolinea sp.
CAAACTGGGATGCCTGGGTCGTTTCGGCTATCAAAACGATGATTCATGTGTCCAACGGCATCCCACCTTTTACAGGCTACACTGCCCCAACACTGACAGTCAACAATGCTTGCGTGAATTCATCTGTCCTTTCAGGGCTTTCAGTGTCAGGAATTAACATAGTCGCTAATGGTCAGCCGGTGCGCTTGCGCGGTGTCAACATGGGTGACCCATTTTGGGCACGCGGGTGGTATGGCATGACTTATACAACTGCAGATTATGCAACCATCGCGCAAGCATGGCATGCGAATGTGGTACGCATCAGTATTTTCCCAACTCAATGGAAAAATACGGATGGAACCACAAATCGCGCAACTCTGCTGGCTGGTTTAGCACGCGAGGTTAACGCTGCACTTAACAACGGACTGTACGTCATCATTTCTTATCACGTTATTGGCTGGCCTGATGGATGGTATAAACCTGCTTTTCCGGGCAACCCGATCGACACATACGACTCAAATATGGTCGTAGCGACCTCATTCTGGACTCAAATGTCGCTGACTTATGGTTCTGATTCGCGCATCATTTTTGACCTTTGGAATGAGCCTGTTCACGATTCAGCCGACTATTCTGGTACAAACTATTGGGAAGCGCTCAAGCCATTTTACAATTCTCTGATCCAAACAGTTCGCACCAATGGCGCACAAAATATTGTGCTTGCCACGGGCACTAGTTGGGCAAGCTGGCTGGTAGGCATCAAAGATAGTCCTCTGGCTGATGCGAACGTAGTCTATGCCTATCACCAATATTCGGCTACCGGGTCAAACACCCCCGCCAAATGGAATACCGATTTGGGTGGGTTGATTGGGGTAAAACCCGTCATCGTCAGCGAATGGGGTTACGAAGACAGCGATGTCACAAACCCTACCTGGCCGGGCACCCAAGCAACGTATGGTGATCCATTTACACAGTGGATGGACAACAACCAACTCGGCAACCTGGCCTGGATGTATCACCATGATTGGACTCCCGCTTTGCTCAAAGCAGATGGAAGCCTGACGCTATATGGGACTTTTGTTAAGCAATATATCAACAACCACCAAACCGTCCCAGCCACGTTTACAGATGTGCCCTTGACATATACCGAAACCATGGGTGGGGTAAGTTACAACCTTTTCCCCTATGTTCAGGCGCTGTATAACGCAGGCTTTACCGCCGGATGCAACACCTCAGGCCCGTTATACTGCCCGACAAACACCCTTACACGCGCAGAATCGGCCGTCTTCATGCTGCGCTCAGTCAATAGCGGCGGGTACAACCCTCCCGTTTCTCCAAGTTACCCATCTGCCTTTGTATCTGAAGACTGGAGCACCTGGGCCGGGGGTAAAAAATGGGCCGAAGAAATGTATTATGAAGGTCTAACCGCAGGTTGTCTGATCAGTCCTCTTAAATTCTGTCCCTGGGATAATTTACCACGAGATCAGGCTGTTGTTTTTGCATTAAGAATAAAATATGGAAATATGTATGGGAAAACAGGTGGTACGCCTGTACCTGCTGCCACAGGAACTGTGTTTGCCGATATGACTGATACCAATAATTTATACACAAAATGGGCAGAGAAGGCTTATGCTGACAATTTAATTGTGGCATGCGGCACGCAAGGCGGCAAACCTTTATTCTGCCCTAGTGCCCTTGTTGATCGAGCCTGGGCAGCTTATATGATCGTCAAGGCTAAGGGCTTGCCGCCCGTTCAAAACCCGTAATGTTCCCTGCGTGGTTCATCTCCCGATTCATGATTCTATTTAGCAGATGCAGCCTTTAAAAGTATAGCAGTCTTTTTTGTTTGACAGGGTTATATACCTGGTGAAACATCAGAAAAGAGCATCCGATGTCCTGCTGAATAATTTCAAAACGTTGGCCCTAATTGATCGCAGATTTCTGCTTGAGATTCACAAGAAAAAAAATAAAAATCCCGCTAAGGAATTCCAATGATATCAAAACCTGCAAATCGAATCAAATATTTGTCTCTTTTGGCTTTGCTACTGATTGGATTGTTGGTTGGCTGTAAAATCCCGATTGATTTTTCATCATCACCATTCGCAATTTTACCCACTGCGCAGGCACAAACGCAGGCTAATTTACCCCAATTCTCTGTTCTAAACTTACCGGATGGATCCAATATCATTCCTCGCGAGGGTGCAGAGATTGGGATCATTATGTTGGCTCAGCTGACCGGTGGGATGGCTGAAAACCTGGCCGCCATTGAGAATGGCGAAGCTCTAGTAGTCTCACAACTGCCGCCGGGTGCCTGGTTTACCGTCACGACCCCAAAGGGATTCATCGCCCGAGTTTCTTCTACCTTGGATGCACCGGGTGGGACCATGCTGATAAATTATGACCCATCCAATGGAAAATTAACACTGGGGTGTATCCGGGGCATTTGTCAATTAGGTCCTGACCTCGAACATCTTGAAATCCTATCTGCCACCAAAATGGGCTGGTTGGATCATATTGGAAAGTATACCGGACCATCGGATGTCGAAATGAGCTCGGTTGAATCGATTTATGGCGATCAGCTCAGGTTCATCGTTAAGGGAGCCTTTGCCCCTCCAATTTCAAGCACATCCGAAGCCAAAATAACGCCAACCTCAATAAACGAAACCCAGGCGGTTAATGAAACATCAACAGTCAATCCAAAACCGGTTGGTACAGATCTGCCAACCCTTTCACCAGATGGTACAACCACGACTTTGCCTGGTTTCGCTGCAACCGCAACTGCAACCTGTAAGCAGTTTAAATTAAAGTATCCAGCGACTCCCTGCCCATAATTGCATAGTACCCACCATCCTGCGGAATTGATGATCAAAATCGTTTTGGAAATGTCCTATAGCCCCAAATTATTCTCAGAAGTGAGTTGGCGGAATTGGTTTTTCGGATTAATCAATGCACAAACAAACCCAACTATCCTGTTTCAATGACCTATAAAATTGCGATTTTCTGCCCTGACCAACATATTCTTTATGATCTCAACACTTTAAATAAGACAGGTGTTGGAGGCGGTATAACGGTTCGTATCCGGATTGCTCATGCCCTGGCAGCCCTCGGACATCAGGTAAAATTATTCGTCAATTGTCCGATTGAAACAAACATCTCAGGTGTTGAATATCATCATTTTTCAACACTGAAAGAAATAGACACGGATATATTTATTGCCAGTACCAGCGGTGGTGCACTGGACCTCAGTTGCCTGGGAAAGATAAGAATCAATGCTGGCCTAAGAATACTGTCCATCCACGGCACAAAACAGCCAACTGGTCTGGAATTCTTCCCTTATGATTTCATCTATGCTCCCAGTAATTTCCTTGGCCGAATTATCCGTAGTGAATGGGAAATAAATCCCGAGAAAATATTTATCACCCAGCGCGGTATCGAAGAACTAAATTATGCCCCCCGCTTGGATGGCGTGATTCCACGAGACCCATTCTCTTTAATTTATGCGGGGCATCCATCCAAAGGGTTGGAGGCTGCCCTGGCTGTCTTGCGTATTCTTCGGCAACAGGATCCACGCTTTTCACTGCACGTTTATGGAGGCTATCAGCTTTGGGGACAGAATGATGAACTGGTACTAGATGAAGAAGGTGTAGAGTATCATGGATTGGTTGGGCAACAAGAACTGGCTCTCAAAATGATGGGCTGTGGATTTAGTTTAAATTTACAAGCCAGACAGGAACCTTTTGGGGTGGTTGTTGCCGAGTCAATGCGTGCTGGCTGCATCGTGTTGGCCAGTCCGGTTGGTGCCTATCCCGAAATTCTTAGCGATGGATTTAGCGGTTTTTTTGTAGCTGGAGATCATACCGCCCCAAGTACTCATGAATTTGCTGCTGGTTTGATACAGCGACTCGTGCAAAATCCAGACTACCTGAAGTTTATTCGTCGAAATGCTGCCCATTCGCCTTTGAACTGGGATGTGGTTGCCCAAACCTGGGTGGGGCATTGGAATTGGCTGAATAGCAGAAATCAATCTAATGCGGCTAAATCTTTACAAACCATTCAGGGTTGTGGCGTCTGCAATGGTGAATGGCTGATGTTGGCCGATGGCCTCCATTGCATTAATTGTGGTCAATACCGAAAATCCTTCGCCTGATGATATTCTCGATGACTATGCAGGAATGTTGATTGGCCAACTATGCACAACAATAATCTTCCTAACCATCGGATTGCCCTGGCGATTTTTGCTCATGATGAATCGCTTGTGATTAACGATTCCGTCCAAGCTGCGCAAAAAGCGCTTGGCTCCGGGGATGTTATTTTTGTAATTGCAGATAATTGCACTGACGATACTGCCATTCAGGCTCAAAATTGTGGCGTCCGGGTGTTTGTACGGGAAAACAAATTCCTACCTGGAAAAGGTGCAGCACTGACCTGGTTCGTAAAAACTCATTGGACTACCCTGAAAAATTTTTCCAGGATAGTAATTCTTGATGCAGATAGTCTTATTCCACCAGATTTTATTGACCAGATCAAAACCAATCTAAAGGATACAGACCTGGTGGTGCAATGTTTCATCCACCCGGTCAACTACCATCATGCCCCTATCAGTACCCTGGTGGCGCTGTCAGAATTTGTGGAGCAATCGGTTTACGACCGGTTCAGGACCTTCTTAGGCTGGTCAATTCGATTGCGAGGCACCGGAATGGTGATCAACCCGCATGTCTTGCTTTCGGTTTGTCCAAATATTCAAACCGAAGTGGAGGATATTGCGCTCAGTCTCTTAATTGCCGAAAAAAACATAAAGGTAAAACGTTTCAATGCAGCCGTAATTTATGACCCAAAACCTGTCAATCCGGCAGCTTCCTCAAGGCAACGAGCCAGATGGTTTCGAGGGCAATGGAAAGCCTTCTGGATTTATCGATCACAAATCCTTAAAATTATTTTGAGTGGCCCAGATGGTTGGTCATTGATTGAATCATTGTTCTGTAAACCTCGATGGATGATGATGACTATCAAGCTTGGATTAGTTTGCCTTTGTTTTCAATGGCCAGCCCTGGCCATATTTTTTGGTTTCCTGTTTGCAATGGAGTTCTTTTTTATTTTACTGGGTGTATTTCTTTTACCCAGTAAAAAGTTATTCTTTAAAGCGCTGCTCTATACACCTGGTTTTGTATGGATGTGGATAAAGGGAATTCTGCTTTCATTTCAAAGTCGACCATGGTTGCGCGTCCGGGATGTTGCAACCCAGCCGGAGCCAGCCAACTACAACCCACAGAATTTAGCAAAGTCCACAAAAGCGAAATAAATATCATCTAATCCCCTGCGTTTTATTGAGGTAATTTTTGAATACCAAAGAAATATTCGAGCCTTCCATTGTTTATGACAGCACCAAAAGAGGTTTGTTAGCCTTCGAAGAACTGCAAGGGGTTATTAAGTATCACGAGTTGATTCTTCAATTGGTGCGCCGGGATCTAATTTCACGCTACAAACGGTCCACCCTGGGGATTGCCTGGACCATGCTCAACCCACTTGGCACAATGCTAATATTAAGTTTTGTTTTTTCAAACTTATTTCATACTGTTAAGGGCTACCCGATTTATGTTCTGAGTGGCCTGATTGCCTGGACTTTTTTTTCACAATCAACAACCGCATCTTTAGCTCAAAATGTTTGGGGGGCATCTTTGCTCCAAAAAATCTATTTGCCACGTACCTCATTCACCTTGTCCGCGATCGGTACCGGTTTGGTAAACCTTGTGCTAACTTTAGTTCCGTTATTAATAATAATATCGGTTAGCGGGTACCCGCTTCGGGCAACCATGGTCTTTCTGCCAATTTCCATAACTCTCTTGGCGGCTTTTTCCCTTGGCATAGGCTTGTTATTCTCAACTCTGGCTGTTTATTTCCCGGATGTGGTTGATATGTACCAGGTAGGTTTGAATGCCTGGATGTATCTGACACCCGTCATTTACCCAGCTGATATCATTCCCACGTTTTACCGGCAATGGTTATTATATTTAAATCCAATGTATTATTTTGTGGAGATATTTCGACAGCCAATCTATGATGGAATACTGCCATCCTGGCAATTAGTAATCACTGGAACAGGAATTGCCTTGATTTCTCTCCTTTTAGGCTGGATTGTATTTACCTGGCAAGCTAACGAGTTTACATACCGTGCATAAATGGTTGAATGTGAATGAGTGCCATGCTTAATGTGATCACACTGGAAAACGTTTCGGTAAGATATCGCACCCCCACGGAGCCAATTGGGTCTTTTAAAGAGTATGCCATCCAGGTGCTGCGACGGCAAGTTAGGATGAAGGAGTTTTGGGCTTTAAAAAACATCAACCTTGAAATTCACAGAGGCGAAACATTTGGAATCATAGGACGCAATGGAGCCGGTAAGAGCACCCTTCTCAAGGTTATTTCGCGTGTGCTTTCTCCTACCAATGGAAAAGTATTGATCCATGGTCAAGTTGCACCTTTATTGGAGTTAGGAGCCGGTTTTCACCCCGAGTTGACAGGTAGGGAAAACGTCTTTTTAAACGGGTCATTACTTGGTCATTCTCAACGTGAGATTAAAGAACATTTGCCCGAAATATTAGATTTTGCCCAAATTGATGGTTTTATCGATTCGCCGCTCAGGATCTATTCCAGTGGTATGGTTGCAAGGTTAGGATTCGCAGTTGCTACATCCTGGAGACCCGAGATTTTAATTCTCGATGAAGTTTTGGCTGTTGGTGATGAAGATTTTCGAACCAAATGTTATTCCCGGATGGATGGTTTTCGTGAAAATGGCACTACAATAATGTTGGTAAGCCACGATATGAATCTGGTGCAAACCAAATGCACACGGGCAGTTTGCCTGGACCAGGGTTCGCTTTTGGCAACCGGAACAGTGGCTGATGTGATTGCTGCCTACCGTGGACATATTTAATAAACACACCTATCCATCACCAGCAATATCGGAACAATCTATGCCTATTCCACAAATGAAAAAAAGCCTATGTCAAAAAATATATTGATTGCAGGCTATTTTGGTTTTCGGAATTCAGGCGACGAGGCTATCCTGGCAGCCATGCTTCAGGATATTCGCAATTTAATACCTGATTCGGCGATAACGGTCTTGTCTGGTGACCCCGCCAACACAGAAATTGACCATCAAGTCAAAACAATCGCCTGGTCTGATCTGCCACAGATTATTACCGGAATAAGATTATGCGATTTAATGATTATCGGCGGTGGTGGAATCTTTCATGATTACTGGGGTTTTGATCAAGAAACCATCCTGACTTCAGCCCATATCGGGCTTGCTTTTTACAGCAGTATCGGAATGATAGCTTCAATCCTTGGTAAGCCACTCATGCTTTACGCCATCGGAGTAGGTCCGTTACTCACAGAGATGGGGAAATTCGCAACCCGAGCGATTGCAAAACAGGCGTCCCTCATTTCGGTAAGAGATCCACAATCCAGAAAAGAATTACTTGCACTTGGAATCTCAAACGAATTGATTCATGTAACGGCTGATCCTGTCTTCTGCTTGCAGACTCCTGAAAGTGAATTACACGACAAAGCGGTTGGCTTGCAAGGTAGTCCAGTATTAGGGGTTGCACTGCGGAACTGGGATGTCGGGGTCAATCCGCAGCGATGGGAGCAGGAAACCGCGGCAGCGATCGATCAATTTCTCGAGCTGCACAATCAGGCTTGTGTAATTTTTATCCCTTTTCAAGCCCAGACTGAAACGTTATTGGATGATTGTGGCATCTCAGAACGAATTCAAAGTTTATTGATGCATTCGGATCGGTCAAGCCTCATCAGAAAATCAAGTTCATTTTCAGAAAAAGCTGCACTGATCGCCAGGTGTGATCTGATCTTAGGAATGCGACTGCATGCGATCATCTTTGCCATTAAAAGCAGCGTACCCGTTGTTGGGCTGAGTTATGACCCGAAAATTAATCTTGTCATGGCTCTAGCCGGAATAAGAGAATATGCGCTTGATCTGGACGATGCCATCGGCCCTGGCCTGGCGAATTTATTGGAAGCAGCCTACCAGGATCGGAACAGAATAAGCCAAAATTTACGTAAAGCCAGTTCCCGCCTGGCCAGGAAAGCGCATCAGAATGCGGCCTTCCTGAGATTGCTTTTGTCTAAATCCTTCACAAACCTGCAGCCAAACAAGCCTGCAATGGAAAAGTATTTGGGGCAAGTGGCTTTATCCCAATCGCTAAGATTGGATTCAAGCTTAAATCAAACAAAAGAACTGATATATTCGAATGCCAACCTTGAGCAGCTTGTAAACACGTTTGAGGTTGAACGTGTTGAACTCAACAGGTTGGTGGCTGCTTTTGAGGCACTTGCGCATTTGCATCAGAACGAAAACCATCAACTCAAATCAAAAATTAACAATCTGGAAATTGAACATAGTCAGCTTGTTTCAAATCTAAAGAACAAGGCCCAAGAAAACGATGTGGTGATTGAAAACCTAAATTCTGAGCTTTTTGCCATTAAAAAAAGCCGCGGGTGGAAG
>CAZLJB010000106.1:0-8457 GCA_964559195.1 uncultured Anaerolinea sp.
ACACGGCTCTGAACACTCTTTCCCTACACGACGCTCTTCCGATCTGTCGAAACCTGTTCCAGCGGAATACCATCCAGCAGAATTTCCATATCCTTTAAGGAAGAAACCGCCACACCACACTTGCCAAACTCGCCTTCTGCTTCTGGCGCGTCAGAATCATAGCCCATCAACGTGGCAAGATCGAAGGCGATCGAGAGCCCGGTCTGGCCCTGGCTGAGCAGATATTTAAATCGCTGATTGGTTTCTTCGGCGGTGCCAAAACCAGCAAACATACGCATGGTCCACAATTTGGAGCGGTGCAGCGTGGCATGCACCCCACGTGTGTAAGGATATTCCCCAGGGTTTCCCAGATCCGTTTCATAATCCAGATCCATGATATCCGCGGGGGTATACAGCCGGTTGACGGGTTCAGACGAGGTTGTGATAAAGGGGTCGCGACGTTCCGGCAGGGTTTCAAGCGCTTTCTTCAGGTTGGTTTTTTCCCAACGCTTGAGCGAATCCTGCAGATCGGCAAGTTTTTTGCGATCGTACATACGGTCTCCTCTCCTTTGGCAAAGGATGTAAGTTGATTATACCTGTACTATCCGGCATTCCCCTGTCGGACGGTACCCCCCTCAATTACCGACTCACTCAATTTCTGGTATACTAAATTTGATTTAGCCTATAGGAAACGCGTATGCCCCGTTTTGAAATTGATGTAGACCCCTGTAACCATATTACCGCTGATGCGATCGGATCTCCCGGCCAGCGTGTTTTTTATTTGCAAGCCTTCCAGGATGCCCGAACGGTCACCATCATCATCGAGAAGCTCCAGCTTCAGTCACTGTCAGTCGGAATAGAACAATTCCTGGCCCAGCTTTTAGAGCAAAACCCCGACCTGGCCGAAGGCTCGGCAGACTTCGTGGAAGAACACATGCGCATCAGCCCGCCGGTCGAACCCGTCTTCCGAGCTGGTGAAATCGGGCTGGGTTATGACAAGGAGCGCGACCTGGTGGTGTTAGTCACCCGCGAAATCCTATTGGATGGCGATGAGCCCGAAAATGCTGCCCTGATCCGCTTTTGGTGTACGCGCAACCAGGCTCATGCCCTGGCCCGTTGGAGTGTGGATGTGGTCAAACGCGGGCGACCGCTATGCCCGCAGTGCGGCCAACCCATCGAACCGGGTGGTCATTTCTGCCCCAAAAAGAACGGCTACAGGCATTAAGACCCGTTTTAAAAAACCTTGTCAGGGCATTGACTTATCTTTCTTCACCCGCGCAAGCCTGAAATGAAAACCCTTTCCACCTCGAAAAGTGCATCGATGGGGGAAAGAAATAACCAGAATCCACGAAACCTATGAAAATTTAAACCGCTCTGGTTTTTTTCGTGTATTTGGTGTATTTCGTGGTGAAAGCTTTACGGTCGTCCGAGCAGGGCACAGCTGCCAAGATCAGCCCAGCCAGCAAGTAAGCGCTTATATGGGGTTCTCCTTCGTGAAGCTTTATGGTAAAGCAGAATAAGCATCCAACAACAAAGGTACTATGGACGATGAATTTTTAAAGAACGCCTTCAAAAATGGCAGCCTCGAACTCAAGGGCCAGTTTACCTTCGGGTCAAATTACACATTCCTGGTTACCGTCACCTATCAGGCCCATGAGATTCCCGCCGTTTACAAACCTCAAAAAGGTGAACGACCGCTCTGGGATTTCCCGCCCAATACACTGTCCGGCCGGGAAGTGGCAGCCTACCTGGTCAGCCAGGCCCTGGGCTGGAACCTGGTACCCTACACGATTTTTCGTGATGATGGCCCACATGGAGCCGGTTCCCTCCAGCAATTTATCGAATACAACCCCAACTACCATTATTTCAGCATGAAACCTGCCGACATACAGAAATTGCGCCCGGTTGCGCTCTTTGATTACCTGACCAACAATGCCGACCGCAAAGGCAGCCACATCTTTTTCGAAACTAAAACCCGGCACCTGTTTGCCATCGACCACGGCCTGTGCTTTAACGTAGAAGACAAACTGCGCACGGTAATCTGGGATTTTGTCGATCAACCCATCCCGCCTGACTTCCTGCCCGCTCTGCGCGAACTGGCTTCAGCCCCTGCCGGGCTGATGGATGACCTGCAGCCTTTCCTCAACCTGGACGAGCTGGCGGCCCTGACCACCCGCGCCCGGCACCTGGCCGAGACCGCCGTCTTCCCACCCGAGCCCATGGACCGGCGCGCTTTCCCATACCCACCCATCTGAACCCATCAGGAATAAAAATGCACTATAAACTCGCTCTGCTTGGATTTGGTAATGTTGGCCGCTCCACCGCCGAACTGCTGCTGCGGAAACAGTCCGAATTAAAAGCAACTTATGATCTGACCTTCAGCATTACCGCCATTGCGACCGCTTCACACGGACGAGCCATCAATCCGGGCGGGTTAGATTTGCAGCTCGTCCTGCAGGCCCTCCGCGACCATCAAAACCTCGACCAGTTCAGCCTGATTCCAAGCAGCGACTCGCTCGATTTCATCCAAAAATGCGGCGCGGATGTCCTGTTCGAAAACAGTCCCGTCAACTATGCCACCGGTCAACCGGCAGTCGACCATATTCGCTGCGCCCTTGAATTGGGCATGCACGCCCTGACAGCCAACAAAGGCCCGGTGGTGCACGCCTGGCATGAACTCAAAACACTCGCCAAATCAAAAGGGCGGCAATTCCTGCATGAATCAACCGTCATGGACGGGGCGCCGATCTTCTCCCTCTTCCGCGGCTCGCTGCCGCTGGCGCGCCTGGACTCCTTCCGCGCTATTCTTAATTCCACCACCAACCTGATCCTCTCACGCATGGAAATCGGCGAATCATTTGAGGATGCCGTCAAATACGCCCAGGCCATCGGCATTGCCGAAACCGACCCATCCGGAGACGTGGATGGCTGGGATTCTGCCATCAAGATTGCGGCCCTCGTCACTGTTCTGATGAACATCCCGGTCAACCCCGCCAGCATTGAACGCACCGGCATTCGCGGCATCACACCCGCCATGATCCAGGCAGCCAAAACCGAGGGAAAACGCTACAAGCTGATCTGCACCGCCAAACGCGCGGGCGAGACCATCACCGGCCGGGTCGCCCCGGAACTGGTCTCTATGAGCTCGCCTTTTTACAGCGTGGAAGGCACGACCTCCATCATCCAATTCAACACCGATGTGCTTAGCAGCCTGACCCTGATCGAAAGCGATCCAGGGACATTCACCACGGCCTACGGTCTGCTGGCCGATTTTATCAACGCCGTGACCGTGAACAAAACTGGTATGTAATCCATACCAGGAATAAAACCGCATTCAAGCAGTGCGGTAATAACCGACATCCACCGAATAAATTCGCCCCTTCTTAACCACCTGCTTGACCAGGTTGGTGCCAAAACGGTAACCAAGATGCCGGTAATCAGGCACCGCCAGCACCAGCAGGTCTGCTTGCTTGCCTTGTTCCAGCGAGCCAACCTTATCTGCCATGCGAATGGCCTGAGCCGCGTTGATGGTCGCGGCGGCGATCGCCTGGGCTGGTGTCAACTTCATCGCGCGGCAGGCCAGGGCAATCACAAACTGCATCGATTCATTCCAGGCCGTGCCAGGGTTACAATCCGTCGCCAGTGCCAGGATGCAGCCCGCTTCCAACAGCTTGTGCGCAGGGCTGTACTCCAATTCAGCCAGCCCAAAAGGCGTGCAGGGCAGCGAAACCGCCACCGTATCCGAACCACCCAGCGCAGCGATATCGGCTTCCGAAGTCTTAACCAGGTGATCAGCCGAAACCGCCCCCAACTCTACCGCCAGGCTGACGCCTCCCAGGTTATCAAATTCATCGGCATGGATCTTAAGCGGAAATCCCAGCTCTTTGGCCTGCAGCAGCACCTGCCGGGATTGAGCCAGATCAAAAGCGCGCGTCTCACAGAATACATCCACAAACGGCAGCGGACGCCCGGGTGCGTGCACTTCCCACCACTGCCGCACAATCGGCAGCATGGTCCCACACACCAGATCAACATAACCCTGTGGATCATCTTTGTACTCGGGCGGAATGGCATGCGCGCCCAAAAAGGTGATCGCCAGATCCAGGCGGCTTTCTTCTTCCAAAGCCAGCAAAGCCTTCAATAAGCGCAGTTCGGTGGCAGTTTGCAAACCGTAACCACTCTTGGCCTCCACCGTGGTGGTGCCATGCGCAAACATCCGCAACAGGCGCGAACGTGTCTGGGCCACCAGGGCTTCCAGACCAGCCTTGCGCGTGGCACGCACCGTATCAAGAATACCTTCACCCGCCGCCAGGATATCGAGATAACGCGCACCTTCCAGGCGCTGCTCAAACTCAAGCGCCCGATCACCTCCCCAGATCACATGCGTATGCGGGTCGACAAAACCTGGCATCACCACGCAGCCGTTGGCATCCTGCAGCGGCTCGTTCGGATAAGCGGCCCGCAGCTCAGAGGTCTTGCCGACCTCCACAATTTTTTCGTCGCGGATCAGCACAGCCCCATCTTCAATAATGCCCAGGTTGCCCAGGCTGAGCCCGCGCTGCGGACCACCCGCCAGCGTCAGTAATTGCGAAGCCGAATGGATCAGCATATAACCACCTTATCTATGCGAATGTTGAACGGCTGAATCTCCCGGTTGATCCAGGCCTGCCAGAAGCTGCCCGGTGGAGCGCGCAATCTCCTCTACCGCGGCTTCAAAAATGGCGCTATTGGCGCGTGAAGGTTTGCGATACCCGCTCACCTTGCGAACATACTGCAGGGCGGCCTCATATAACTCCTGCTCACTGGCGGGTTCATCCGAGCGCCTTAATTGCTTAATACTTCGGCACATGACTTGATCCTTTCCAATAAATGGCAGGCCGGTCGACAACCTGCCCGATTAATGCTGCCTGGCGGTCTGTCCTGGCAGCCTGGCCTGGCGCGCCTCACGTTGAAAAACCCCGCCCTCGGTCAGCACATGTACGGTCAGACCGGCCACCGACACCACCCCGCGGCTGCCGACCTCCGCCACATCTGTGGCAGTGATCTGGCGGCCATCCACAATCGTAACCGCCCCTGAGCCACAAACCGTGAGGGTGTCATCATCCTCCAGGATGGCGGCCGTATTTTCATCCAAACCAACGCCCAGCACACCCGGATGGGCCGCCACAGCGTAGATTAGCCGTCCAATACGGTCCCGCTGGCGAAAGTGCTGATCAAAAACAAACCTGGCAGTAAAACCAAACCCGGGCGAAAACTGGGCAATACGTTCACGCGGAGTAGGGCCGCCTCGTCCATACGCGATCATGGTTTTCGAGAGGATCGCAGCCCCGGCACTGGTCCCGCCCACCAGGCATCCGCGCCGGTAGGCTGCCAGCAGCTCATCCTCCAGTACTGTTCCACCAAATAAAGACGCCAGGCGCATCTGCGCCCCGCCTGTGATGAAAATCCCGCTCGCCTGGCGCAGCAGTTCAATCTTCTCCGGGGAGCCGGCTTCTTCTCGCTCATGAAAGTCCAGGATATTGACCTCGCGCACGCCCATGACCCTGAACTGCCCGGCGTAGATTTCGCCGGTCTCCACCACTTCGGAGGCCTGCGGCAGCACAACCACGCGCGCCGCATCTCCCCCAGCCCGGCGGACAAACTCCCGTATCACAGCCGGGTTCTCCTGGTCCATCGCCCCACCTATCGCCATCAAGGTTTGCATGCTTACACTCCGCCAAAAGGGGTATTTAAAACTGCGCTCTCTAATATTATATACCGCCCGGGTTGTTTTCCCACACTGGCGATAAATTAATTTAAAAAGAGCGGCGCGAACAATTATTGGCTGCATCCCTCCACAAGCCTGCCCCACCCCGGTCTGCCCCTGACTGGTATAATTCTTACCATGAGCGACCCCAAGAACCGCCCCATTGCCCCCGAAGCCAAACCAGACGACCGGGTTGACCATGCTTTGCGCCCTCAGAAGCTGGCCGATCTGATCGGCCAGGACCAGGTCAAGGAAAATCTGGCCATCCTGATCGCCGCTGCCCGCCAGCGCGCTGAATCGCTGGATCACGTGCTCTTTTACGGACCGCCCGGGCTGGGCAAGACCACCCTGGCCAACGTGCTGGCCAATGAAATGGGTGTCAACATCAAGACCACCTCCGGCCCCGCCATTGAACGGGCCGGCGACCTGGCCGCCATCCTGACCAACCTGCGTGCTGGCGATATCCTCTTCATCGATGAGATCCACCGGCTCGGGCGCGCCGTGGAAGAGGTGCTCTACCCCGCCATGGAAGATTTCGCGCTCGATATCATCATCGGCAAAGGCCCTTCCGCCCGCTCAATTCGCCTCAAGCTGCCGCGCTTCTCGGTGGTGGGCGCCACCACCCGCCTGGCCCTCGTCACCGCCCCGCTGCGAGCCCGTTTTGGGGCTGTCTACCGCATGGATTATTATGATGAAGCCGCCATGCGCAAGATCGTCCAGCGCGCCGCCGGCATGCTCAAGGTGACCGCCAACGAAACCGGCATCAACGAAGTCGCCCGCCGCGCACGCGGAACCCCCCGCATCGCCCTGCGCCTGCTCAGAAGAGTACGCGATTTCGCCCAGGTGCGCGCCGATGGCGTCATCACCAGTGAAATTGCCTCCAGTGCCCTGGATTTGCTGCAAGTAGATCCGCTCGGTTTGGACGATGTCGACCGGCGGGTACTGCGCGCCATCATCGAAAAATTCAGCGGCGGCCCGGTCGGGTTGAATACCATCGCCGCCGCCATCAGCGAAGAAGCCGATACCATCATGGATGTGGTTGAACCTTACCTGCTGCAGCTTGGCTTTCTGGACCGCACCCCTCAGGGCCGCGTGGCCACCCGCACCGCCTATGCCCACCTCGGTTTTGCATACCCAGAAAACGGCGAACAGCCGCGCCTGCTGTGAAAATGGAAATCGCGGCAACCAAAGCCTGACCCATGCTGAACGAATCAACGCTAAACACCCCCCATGGAAACCTGAACATAGCCCAGGGCCCGTCCAACGGGCCTTTGCTGATTCTTCTGCATGGCTTCACCAATCGCTGGCAAACCTTTCTGCCCGTTTTGCCCGCGCTGATGCGTGACTGGCAAGTGCTGGCTTTTGACCAGCGTGGTCATGGTCGCTCGGCACGCGTGCCGGGCGGCTACACCGCCGCCGGTTTTTACAGCGATGCGTCTGCCGTGCTCAACCACTTCGCCAGGCAGCCAGCCATTTTGGTGGGTCATTCCATGGGCGGCTCGCTGGCCCTGCACCTGGCCCAGGAATTCCCTGAAAAAGTACGCGCCGTGGTGACCGGTGACACATCCCTGGATCTCAGCATCCATACCCAGGTCATGAACGACCGCCGCCGCACCAAACTGTTCGGGCTGCGCCGCAAACTGGCCGGGCGCCCGCTTGATGAACTGATCCGGCGCGGTCTCGATCCTGAACAGGCCGAAGAAATGTGCCAGCTCGATCCGCAGGTCATGGATTACCACGCCGAGGGCCGCGTGCAGGATTTCTTCAGTGATATCCAACACCTGGATTTTGAAAACATCCGCTGCCCACTGCTGCTGACCCAGGCCAATCCCGCCAAAGGCGGGTTGGTGCAGACAGATGAAATTGAGCCCGTCCTGAAAGCCCAGCCCCGCTTTCAATTTTTGCGCTTTGATACCGGGCACGATCTGGAAATCGCCCAGGGTGCGCAGTCGCCTTTTTTCCAGGCGACGTTCACCTTCATCAACCAGTTGGAGGCAGCATGATCCCACTCAACCCACACACCGGCAAACCCATCAAATTGATTCTTCTCAGCCTGGCGCTCCTGCTTATGCTGACGGCTTGCGGAAATTTTGAGACCATCCCCTTTGACCCGCTCCAAACCCCGGCCTCCTGGCTGACCATCCAACCCCACCTCGATTTCAAACTGGGTGCCCAAACTATCTATCTGATGCAGCCCAGCACAACTTTCTTCGTTTACCTGCTTGGCGTGTTGACCATCGGGTTGGGTTTTCTTTTTCTGCGCAGACGGGACAGCCAACGCTCGCGCCTGTGGTGGGGGATTGCCATGCTGCTGTGGGGCCTGGGTGCGCTGCTGGCCGGCACAAGCTATGAAGCCTTCAGCTACGCCATCAAATGCGCCGGGCGCCAGGCTTGCATCTGGACCAGCTGGTGGGAAATCCTTTACCTGCTCGTAACCGTCTGGAGTTTTGATGCCATCTTCCTGGCCGTGGCTTATTCCAGCAGTACTGGCCTGTGGCGCAAGCTGCTGCTGGGTTATGGCCTGTTGAATGCCGCCGCCTACCTGGGACTGCTGCTGGCGGGCACCTTCATCCCGGTCAAGTTTTGGATTTCCTTTGAAATGCTGATCCTGGTTGCCATTCCGGGCATCCTGGTTTATTTTGTCATCAACCTGTGGCGCTACCTCAAAGCCAAAAACCCGCTCGACCAGATCGGAAGAGCGTCGTGTAGGGAAAGAGTGTTCAGAGCCGTGT
>CAZLJB010000107.1:0-8451 GCA_964559195.1 uncultured Anaerolinea sp.
CACGGCTCTGAACACTCTTTCCCTACACGACGCTCTTCCGATCTTGGTAACTTGATGGCGCTGCGTCAGACGGTTGTGAAGCGCATGCTGGCTTACTCCAGTTTAAGCCATATAGGTTATATCCTACTTGGCCTGGGTGTGGCGCTTTATGCTCAAGGCCAGGCTGGCGCTCAAGGTGCAATGTTTCATCTTTTTACTCACATGCTGATGAAGGGTCTGGCCTTTTTGTCTGTAGGTGCATTAATTTATGGTCTTTATTTGCAAAATGGAAGTCATAAATCGTTGTTGATCAGCGATTTGGCCGGAGCTGCGCAAAAATATCCCTTGGTGGTTTTGTGTTTTAGCATTGGTTTACTTGCCCTGGGTGGCTTACCGCCGCTGGCTGGTTTTATGTCAAAATGGCAGATCTTTGTAGGTGGATTCAACACCCAGAATGGTTGGATAATGGCATTGATGGTATTTATGGCTTTGAACAGTGTCTTATCCTTGGGATACTACGCGCCATTGATAAACCTGATGTATCGCCGCCTTCCGTCTGAACAGGTGTTAGCTGGTAAGCCGCTATCATGGTCGATCGTGGTACCTCTGGTTTTATTGGCCAGCGCAGTCATTGTGCTTGGTTTGATGCCCGGATTGATGGACATTCTGACGGTTCCCGCCGGGCAGTATTGGGTCGCTTTGCTTGGGAAATAAACGATGAAAGACTTTTTGTTTGCCCCGTTGGTCGCTTTTCTCATGTACATTATTTTGGTTTCCGTTGCTTCAGGGTTGGGACGGTTATTTTCAGCTCGAGGACGCGAAACAGAGTTCAAATCTGCCACTTATGCCAGCGGAGAAGCCAATGATCCTAGCCCGGCTGCTCCCGGATATCAACAATTTTTTGTAATTGCGCTGTTCTTTGCTGTGCTTCACCTGGGCGTTTTGATGATTGGCAGCAGCGGGCTTTCTTCTGCTGCTGTGCCATATTTGCTTGGTTTGATATTGGCATTGGTGGCTTTGATTTTGGGATAAAGGCAGGGTGCAATGAGATTAAATAATATGTTTATTGATCAGGTTGTCTCTAAGATCCGTAATTGGGCACGGCTCAACTCCATCTGGGCAGTCCATTTTAACAGTGGTTCCTGTAATGGTTGCGATATTGAGATCCTTGCCACACTAACTCCTCGGTATGATGTGGAGCGGTTAGGTATCAAATTGCAAGGCAGCCCGCGCCATGCTGATGTGATGTTGGTCACTGGTCCAGTGACACGACAGGCGCGTGAGCGTTTGTTGCGCACCTATGAACAAATGCCTGAACCCAAGTTTGTCATTTCAATCGGCTCCTGCAGTATCTCCGGTGGGGTGTTCGAAGGTTGCTATAATGTGGGCGGCTCGGTTGATGAGGTCATCCCGGTGGATGTTTATATTCCGGGCTGTCCCCCTCGTCCTGAAGCGGTAATTGATGGCATTATCCTATTATTAAATCACATCCAGAATGAGTCGCGCCCGCCTACCAGGCGACCGGTACTTGTAGAAGAGGCAGTCGTATGAATACCGAGCAAAAATTATTACAGGCTGAAACATTATTAGCTGCCTGGACTAAGGAAAGCAGTCACCCGGATCCCACCCGCCTGGATGCCATCGTAACAGTTGATGACCTACGGGCAGCTACCACCTGTCTGCATACGGCTGGTTGGGGCTATCTATCAGCGATTACCGGGTTGGATTTGGGTCCTGAGTCTGGTCAAATGGAAGTGTTGTATCATTTTTGTAATGGACCTGCCATCACGACCCTGCGAGTTCGCCAACCGCGACCGGTGCTTGAAGCGGGAAAGCCTACCAGTATAAAAGGTCAGATTGTTATCCCCAGTATTGCCGACATCATCCCGCCTGCTTCTTTTTTTGAGAGGGAACTGCAGGAAATGTTGGGTTTTAGTGTCACTGGCTTGAATATCAGCAGCCGTCTATTTTTGCCAGATGACTGGCCTGAAGGTGTTTATCCGATGCGGGCTGATTTCACGAAAGAGCAGGCTGCTCCGGTTGCCGACCGCCAGATCGAAGAAATTCCAGAGCAAGGTATCATTCGCGGAAATACGTTTGTGGTCCCGATTGGGCCACAGCATCCGGCTCTGAAAGAACCTGGTCATTTCGAATTTACAGTGGATGGCGAAGTTGTTACTGCGGCGCGAATGCGATTGGGATATGCTCACCGTGGTATCGAGAAGGCTGCCGAAAGCCGAAACTGGAATCAGAATTTATACTTGTTTGAGCGCGTGTGTGGAATTTGTTCACACACACATGCCATGGCTTACAGCATGGGGGTAGAGCAGTTAGCCCAGGTGGAAGTCCCGGTGCGCGCACAGGCTATTCGCGAATTGGTAGCAGGTCTGGAGCGTGTTCATAGCCATTTGCTCTGGTTGGGAGTTGCAGCCCATGAAGCCGGGTTTGATACCTTATTCATGTATTCATGGCGTGATCGCGAAACGGTCATGAATTTATTGGAGCAGATCACTGGCAACCGGGTCAATTATTCGGCCAACGTTTTGGGTGGAGTCAAATGTGAAATTGGCTCAGAACAGGCGAAAGCTGTAAAAGAAGGCTTGACCTATCTTGAGACGCGTATTCGTCACTATCTAGAAATTGTTACCACTGATGTGATGTTCCTGAATCGGACGCGCGGTATTGGTACAATTTCTTACGCTGAGGCCGTGGCTTTTGGTTTACTTGGACCAACTGCCCGCGCTTCCGGTTTGGTGCGGGATGTTCGGGTAGAAGCCCCCTATGGCGCTTACCTCCATTTTCCGGTCAGCGCAGTCACCGAAACTGGTGGAGACCTGGAAGCCCGGTTTGTTGTGCGATTGAAGGAACTGCTTGTATCCTGTTTTACGATGCGAACCATCGTAGATAACCTGCCCGAAGGTCCACTCTCAGTGAAAGTACCGCGCAAAATCCCAGCAGGTGAGGCGATTTCCAGAATGGAAGCGCCGCGGGGAGAGTTATTCTATTACATCAAAAGCAATGGTGGTGAGAACCCGGCTCGAATCCATGTCCGCACACCCAGTCTGTGCAATTGGGTGTCGGTGCTTGAGAAGGCAGTTGGTCGCCAACTTGCGGATGTTCCCATGCTGATAGCCGGGATGGATCCGTGTTTTTCATGCAATGATCGCATGGTGACCATTGCTCGCCCAGATGGCAGTCAAACCTGGAGCTGGGATCAACTTCGCCAGCACGGAATTGAGTATTATAAAAGATGAATACAATAACTTCATTATTCACCATTTTGATATTTCCCGCAGGATTGACTGTCATCCTGTTTGGAATGCTGTACGAGTGGATTGACCGCAAACTTGTGGCGCGACTCCAAAATCGTATTGGACCCCGCTGGTTTCAGCCATACGCTGACATTGTCAAGCTGTTTGCAAAAGAGCAAATCAAACCAGATGGTGTCAATCTCTTGTTGTTTTTTGGTCTTCCAGTGATTGCGCTTTCGGGTGCATTGACAGCTGGCCTATATGTGCCATTGATTGGGTTGGCTCCTTCTCATAGTTTTCCAGGTGATCTGATTGTGACAATTTACTTGCTGAGCCTGTTGACTATGTCAATCGGCCTGGCTGGTTGGAATACAAGCAGCCGATTTTCACTGGTAGGTGCAACCCGCGCTTTGACCCAAATGTTTGCCTATGAAGGCCCTTTTCTTTTAGCGCTTTTAGGACCGGCATTGGCAGCTGGCAGCTGGCAGATTAATGAAATTAACACATTTGCAGGAAGTCATTGGATGATTCTAACCCAGCCGGTTGGGTTTCTGGTTGCTTTGATTGGTTTGATGGGCAAACTTGAATTACCTCCATTTGATGCGCCCGAAGCTGAAACTGAAATTGTAGCCGGTGCATTGACCGATTATAGTGGGCGAGGTCTGGCTATTTTCAATATTGGAAAATCAGTCGAACTGGTTGTAGGTCTGACCCTGGTTGCCTCATTTTACCTGGGTGGTCTTGGTGGGATAATTCCATTCTTTTTAAAAACAATTGCGATATTGTTGGTAATGGCGATTCTACAGTCTGTTTTAACTCGCTTAAGAATTGATCAAACCGTGGGTTTGTGGTGGCGTTTTGGTGCCATCCTGGTGCTTGCACAAATACTGGTGATGATCCTTTGGAAAGGTGGGATTCTATGAAAATCGGGACGATGCTGAAGGATGTTTTTGAGTCATTTTTCAGGAAACCAGCCACCCAGGTTTATCCTGTTGAAAAAGTGATTACAACTGATCGTTTCCGAGGTAAATTAATATTTAATCCATCGGCCTGCACGGGCTGCTGCCTGTGCTCGAAGGATTGTCCTTCAAATGCAATTGAATTGGTAACACTTGACCGTGCTGCGAAGCGTTTTGTCCTGAAATATCATTTGGACCGGTGTGTTTATTGTGGACAGTGTGTTGCCAATTGCAAGTTTAAGTGTATGAGCATGTCCAAGGATGATTGGGAGTTAGCTGCGCTTAAAAAGGAAGCCTTTGAGGTTTATTATGGAAACGAAAAAGATATTGAACTCTTCCTGGAAAAACTTTCTTCCAACAATTCTGTTTCCTAGATCGAACCATCTAATAAGTGAATTATTACGTGTTGCGATTGTTGGAATAGGAAACGAATTTAATAGTGATGATGCTGCTGGTGTACAGGTGGCAAGACAGTTAGGATTACAAGAGTTTTCAAAAGAGTCTGCGAATGTATTGGTAATTGAGGCCGGACAGGCACCTGAAAATATCACGGCTGAACTGCGCCGATTTTCTCCACGAGTTGTCGTATTGATTGATGCAGCCCAGATGGATATCGAACCTGGTCAGATAGCCTGGATTCCTTGGGAAACAATCACTGGAATGAGTGCTTCTTCGCATAGCCTGCCACTTTCGATGTTGGCGCATTATCTGGAACTCGAATTTTCCTGCCGGGTCTACTTGTTAGGTATCCAACCTGTTCAAAATATGCCTTATGGCGACATGAGTCTATCTGTACAATCTGCCATAGACGATATTGTCCAAACACTCTACGAAATTTTATTTGTTAATCCGGTGACGATGGGGAAAAGTGATTAGCACAATTCGAAATTTGCCGGCGTTAACCTGAAGATGTTACAATTCGAGCATTACGCACATTTTTCAATTACTAATCCATCGAGGTTATATTTTGATGTCTATTGAATCCAAAACGAAAAACTACCCTTTGAATACGATCCAATTAAATAACTCTGATGGTGGTCGGGTATTGATCAGTCCGTATGGCGCGCATGTATTATCGTGGGTTCCGGCGGGTGGTGATGAACGATTGTTCCTGAGTCCGAAGGCGGAATTTCGCGCAGGAGCAGCCATCCGTGGTGGTATACCGATAATATACCCACAATTTGCTGATTTGGGTAATTTACCCAAGCATGGTTTTGCGCGTAACAACATGTGGAAAGTGCAAAATGTGAAAGAAAGCAGTGCTACTTTCTGTTTGTCTGAAAATGAAACGACCTGGCTTGTCTGGCCCCATCAGTTTTCGGCAGAGTATTCAGTCCATATAAATAATAACGGGCTGGAAATGCACCTCTCGATTACCAACCAGGACCGAAAACCAATTATTTTTACAGCGGCTTTGCATACATATTTGCGGGTTAGGTCAGTCGAAGATGCTGGTGTGCTGGGTTTGAAGGGTTCGAATTATTTGGATTCCACAAAGGATAATCGTGATACGCTTGAGTTATCCGAAAAAGTCAGGTTCAGAGGTGAGGTGGATCGTATCTACCTGGATATATCTAAGCCCCTGATATTGTCTGAGCAGGACAGGTCTCTTGTCGTTGATGCAGTGGGATTTTCCGATGTTGTCATCTGGAACCCCGGTTTTGAAAAATGTGCCTTATTGGGCGATATGGAACCAGATGGCTACCAGCAATTTGTTTGTATGGAAGCCGCAGTGATTGGGAAACCCGTCCAGTTGGAGCCCGGATTTACCTGGCAAGGAAAACAAATTCTAAAAAATTAATCGGGAAAAAACTTCCCCTGATTGTCTAATATGAGTACGCCGTTTGCCAGCATCACTGTAAAAGAGTGGAAAACAGGAGATAAATATATGTCCCGTCTTGAAGAGTCGCCTGCCTGGCAGGCATTGAGCCGACATCAGAAAGAAATCAATGATTTGCAAATGCAAGATTTATTTACCATCGATCATGCGCGGTTTGAACGTTTTTCTGTGCAGTTTGGAGATATCCTGTTTGATTATTCGAAGAACCGGATCACAGACCAAACCTTTTCATTGCTAATTGATTTGGCGCATCAGGCTGAGCTGCCCCGGATGATCGAGGCTATGTTTGATGGAAAAAAAATAAATGTTACTGAAAACCGGGCTGTTTTGCATATTGCCCTGCGAAATCGATCAAATTCTCCTGTTTATGTTGACGGGCAGGATGTGATGCCGGATGTTAATCGAGTCTTGAGCAGGATGCGCAGTTTTAGTGACTCGGTACGAACTGGTGAATGGAAAGGGTATTCAGGAAAAGCAATTACAGATATTGTCAATATTGGGATTGGCGGTTCTGATTTGGGTCCCAAGATGGTTTGCGAGGCTTTGAAGCCCTATGCGCGAGATGACTTGCGTATGCATTTTGTTTCCAATGTCGACAGTACCGATTTAGTGGAGACTCTCAAGGGTCTAGAGCCTGATACCACCTTGTTCCTGGTGGCTTCGAAAACCTTTGCCACACAGGAAACCATGACCAACGCCCAATCGGCGCGGCGCTGGTTCCTGGCAGCTGCAAAAGATGAGGCTGTTATCGCCAGGCATTTCGTTGCCATGTCCACCAACTCTGAAGCGGTCAGTAAGTTCGGAATCGACACTCGAAATATGTTTGAGTTCTGGGATTGGGTTGGCGGTCGATATTCATTGTGGTCTGCGATTGGGCTCTCGATAGCCCTTTACCTGGGAATGGATCGCTTTGAAGAATTATTAAGTGGCGCTCACAATGTGGACCAACACTTTCGCTCCACGCCATTCCAAAGTAATATTCCCGTCATCATGGGGTTGCTCGGGGTTTGGTATGATAATTTCTTTGATGCTCATTCTCATGCCATCCTGCCTTATGATCAGTATCTGCTTCATTTCCCGGCTTATTTTCAACAGGGTGATATGGAGAGCAACGGAAAAAGTGTCACCCGCCAGGGTGAATGGGTCAAGTATTCTACCGGTCCGGTTATCTGGGGACAACCTGGCACCAATGGCCAGCATGCCTTCTACCAGTTGATTCATCAGGGAACCCGCTTGATCCCCTGTGATTTCCTGGCTGCAGCAAATAGTCAGAACCCGCTGGGAGATCATCACTCCATTTTGCTATCAAATTATCTGGCCCAAACCGAGGCCTTAATGAAAGGTAAATCATCAGAACAGGCTCGTGCGGAATTGCAACGAGATGGCTTCTCCGGTGAGCAACTTGAGAGTTTGGTGCCTGCCCGGACTTTCCCCGGAAACCGGCCAACCAATTCTTTTCTTTATTCACAGCTTACCCCCTTCGTGCTTGGAGAGTTGATTGCGCTCTATGAACATAAAATCTTTGTTCAGGGTGTAATCTGGAATATCAATTCTTTCGATCAGATGGGTGTCGAACTAGGTAAGCAACTTGCGAAGAAGATATTACCCGAACTGGCAGGGCCGGATCAGGTTGCCACTCATGATGCATCTACAAATGGGTTGATTAATACAATCAAGTTGTTAAGAAAAAATGCCCCCTAAATCCACTCACCACTCTTTGGATTGGAACTAAATCTGCAGGATTTGGCTGCCTGGACGAACAAAGAAGGTGATTTTCCTTGTTTATGGGGTTTTGAGCGAGATCTCCGCTCAAAACCCCATAAACAAATCAACCGTTTTTAGGTAATAGATTTCCCAGAGCGAGTGCCCCAGAGAAGATTCGTTTCATTGACAGATGAATAGTCTGTTATTTCATTTCGAAGTTGGGTTCCTCAAGTTGCGAGGCGAGCAGAACACTGACCGCTAGAAAAGCTGTTGCAAGTAGTAGTGCTGGGGTGAATGAGCCATCGGGCGCCTTGGTTGCTTCCATAAAATAGACAAACACAACAGATGCCTGCCCGAAGAGTTGGATCAAACCGTTGGAGGTGCCTTCGGGTGTTGGTTGAGTGATTTCAGCCGCATATTGGATACCGATTGGGCTTACTCCAATCAGGAAAAACCCCAGACTAAAGGATGAAATAAACAGCAACCAGGCACTGGTAGCGTATGTCAACCCGACCAGGCTTGGGATGCCAAAAAGGAAGCCTGCCAGCAAATAAATTCGCCGCTTGCGTTGTTTATCTGAAAAGGGTGGAATGACCACCGCACCAATTACTCCGCCAACCAGCATCAAGGCGCCTAATGTCCCAGCATCGACAGGAGTAAATCCGCGTGGGCGGATGATATCTTCTACCCAGGTGGTCACACCATTAAATATTCCCAT
>CAZLJB010000108.1:0-6332 GCA_964559195.1 uncultured Anaerolinea sp.
CGATTTTGATCGTGGTTGGTTAAAAAAGTTGCATAGTTGCTATCAGGTTTCTCTTGCAAAGAAAATTTGATTGCACTTATCAGGCTGGAATTTGAACCTCCAATGACACTATTGACAATAGAGTTGGCGAGTTCAAAGTTAAAGATTTGGTCCAATTCTCCAGCGTATGTTTGGGCTACTAAACCTCCTGCTCCTGAAACTTCACCAACGATATAAGCCTCTGGATTACTTGTTTTGTAATTAATATAAAAATTTTTCAGCCAGTCATGAGTAGAAACTGTATTTTCCAATTTTTGGCCTTCCTCAATCAGATGCTTTGCCGCATCCATCCGGAACCCGTCCACGCCAATGTTATTCAACCAGAAGGATGTTATTTTATAAATTTGATTTGTCACATCAGGGTTTTTATAATTTAAATCGGGCATATCCTTTCCAAAATAAGCATAATAATATCCATTATTTTCCTGGTACCATTTATTACCTGAACTTCTTGATGACCAAATATACCAGTCTCGATGCATCGAGTTTGGTTTTGATTTTGCGTCTTCAAACCAGGCGTGCTGAATGGATGTATGGTTAATTACTAAATCAATGATGATGTGGATGCCCCTTTTATGGGCTTCTGAGATCAAATTTTTAAAATCGTCCAATGAACCATATTCCGAATTAACTGCATAATAATTGAGAACATCGTAACCGTGGTAGGACGGGGATGGATTAATTGGCATCAACCAAATCCCCGTCACCCCAAGTGACTTAAGGTAATCTAATTTAAGCGTAATACCATTGAAATCGCCAATTCCATTCCCATCAGAATCATAAAAGGATCTTACGAATATCTCGTAAAAAACTGCTTCTTGCCACCAGGCTCGTTTGGGTGAATCCTTCCATATTTCAGGGATTGGATAAGAGAAAATTATCTTGTTGTTATCGATAGTGTGATTTACCGGTTGAGTTGAACAAGATAAAAGGACAATCATGAAAACTGATAAATAAAGAAGTCGTTTCATAAATAAAAAACGAGAGGGCGGCCAGTTTTGGTCGCCCTCTCGTTGAATTTAACCTTTGACGGCACCAGTTGTGAGACCGCCAGTGATATATTTTTGTAATGCGATATAAATGACAGCGACTGGAAGTGCAACAATAACCGCCATAGCTGCAAAGCGGTTCCATGGAATACTGCTAGCATATTGACCGGTCATATTATATAGCGTCATTGAGAGTGTATAATTTTCCGGTTTTGTTAGGAAAAGCCAGGGTAAAGCAAATTCTTGCCAGTGACCTATGAAACCCAGAAAGAAAGTAACGGCCAATTGCGGAATTGCCAGCGGAAGAACTATCAGGAAAAACACCTGGTTTGAGTCTGCACCATCAATTGCAGCTGCTTCTTCCAGCTCGTGTGGAATGGTATCAAGATATCCCTTGAGATTCCAAACTGCGAAGGGCAGCGCACCTGAAATCATTGCAATCCCCACTCCTAACAATGAATCACGTAAATTAAAAATTAGTTTTCCAGATGTCCCGGCTGCGCATTCCATAAAAGGAGCAATTGCTGTAATGCCATTCCCGCAATCCGTTAAGCGCACACTGTTCATTAAGAGGTATAGAGGGGTTGATAAGCCAACAGCAGGCATTAGTAGCGGAATAAATACAAGTACCATCAGGACTTGACGCATCTTGAAGTGGAACCGTGAAAAGGCATATGCCGCAGTAACCGCAACGAGCAGAGCAACCAAACCAACGCCCACAGAGAGCAGGAAGCTATTTTTTAATAATTCAAGAAAGGAAACCGGATTTGCGGTAGGCCGGTCCAGCACTTGTTTGTACGCAATCATGGAAAATTCTGTTGGAATGAGTTGTAGCGTTGAAGGGCGTTCTGTTTTCGAGCTGAACGATAATGAAATAATGTACATGATTGGAAACATTACTTCAAAGCCAATAGCGAGGGTTAAAAGCTGGAGGAGTAATTGCCTCCACAACGGGAGGCTCCGCCCGCTTTTTTGATTGGATGTATTCATCGTTAAAAATCGAAATAACAAATTCTTTTTTTTAGTTTCGGGTTTTGTCATCATATTAGCCTTCCGTATAACTTTCTGTTGCATGCGTAATTCGATTGGTTATGAGAAATACGATTGTGCCGGTAAAAAAGATGATTACCGAGAAGGCAGCGGCTGCACCAAAAAGACGTAAGTTACGGACAAGATCATAAGCAAAAGTTACTAATATTTCAGTGGATCTTGCTGGACCACCTCCCGACATGAAAAAGACAAATGCGAATAAATTAAATGAGAGCGTAAACCCATAAACAGCCGCAGGAATCATAGCTGGACGAAGAAGAGGAACTGTAATATTCCAAAATTGTTGAGCACCGGTAGCGCCATCGATGTCTGCAGCTTCATAAAGGTCTTTTGGAATACTCTGAAGTGCGCCAGTGGCAACAACCGTCATAAAAGGCCAACCTAACCAAAAATTGGCAATCATCATAGCGTAATAGGCCATTGGAAGTGGTCCACCGGGGAGCAGCCAGGGAATTGGCGCAGCGTATTCAGTCATCCAACGTAAGCGTACTATGTCGGTGGAGCCGAGAAGGTGCATTGCAGTAGTTAATAATTGATTCATTGCCCCATATTGCTCATCAAAAATATTTCGCCAGACGGTGGCTACCACCAATGGAGGAACTACAACGGGTAAGATATAAACAGCCCGGTAAATTTTTTTCAGCCACAATCCTTCCGAGTTCAATAAAACGGCTATTAAAACCCCGGCTGGAACATGTACCATTACATTCGTGATTGCCCACCAAAAATTGTATATAAGGACACGGAAGAACTCGAAATTTTGAACAGGTAAACCACCGGTAAAAATATCAGCATAATTTTTTATTCCGATGAAATTTAAAGCCGGAGAATTCAATCCTAATCTAAGGTCTTTGGTTTGAAAGTCTGTGAAAGAAACAATAACCTGATAGATTAAAGGATAAAAGGTAATTATCCCCATTACAAAAAAGGCAGGCAGCAGATACAAGTAGGGGAGAATTGCCTTATTAAAATTACCTTTTTTAAAGGTATCCATTTTTTTGACCATGGTTGCCATTGCTCAGCTCCTTTTGACTTAATTACCTGCATTTCATTACAATCAAAAATTATGTCTAAATCAGTCTTATCGGATAAAAAGCGAACAGGGGAAACCCTGTTCGCTTTTTATAATTGATAATAGTTTACTTATTCGCACCGGCAACAGCATCGGTTACAAACTTTGCGGGATCAACACCCTTTTCATAAATGGCATCAGGACCACAGAAGTTAGACCAGTATTTGCCAAGTTCAGCAACTTGCGGACGGATTGTTGCTCCGACATTGAAGGCATCTACCAATCCTTGAATTAACGGATCAGTAATTTTGACATCCGTACGAACCGGAACATGACCTGCTTCGTTCATCATGACCAACTGGGATTTAGCATTACTCAGGTATAGAGCGACATCCAGTGCAGCGGCTTTATTCGCGCTGTTCGGGTTGATGTAAAAGCCATCTACACCGAGCATGGGTTTGGCAGGACCGGTGGGGCCGGCAGGCAGGGGTGCAACAGCCAGTTTATCGCCCAAGGCTTTTTTGTAGTCAGCCATTGCCCAGTTACCATTCATGATTGCGGCAATCTTGCCTTCGTTAAAAGGTGCAAGACCATCGCTATCATTCATCGCCCAGCCATTTTTCTTCTGAATCTGGTAAGTGCTGTTCAGGAAGGTAAAGGCGTCAACGACACCAGTGCCCTTATCGGCAACAATTTTCCAGCTGGGATCGAACATCGTACCACCGAAAGCGCTGTAGAAACCGTACATGTGGTAACAACCGTAGTTTAATGAAATAGCAGTACCACCTTCCATCAGCTTCTTTAACTCGTCGGTTGTCTTCGGAGGAGTCGGAAGCATGGTTTTGTTGTACCAAAGGGTGACAGCTTTCAGGGATTCGGGCACACCATAAAGTTTGCCATTGAGAGTCATGCCATCGACACCAAGTTGGCTTATGCCACCAAGCTTGCCCTTCGCAAGATCCGTAATATCAGCAATCAGGCTGGCGCGAGCATCGTCACCGAGAGAATCATTGGGGGCTACAAACATGTCTGGACCACCACCGGCAGCAACATCGGTGCGATATTTATTAAAGATATCAGCGAACGGGATTTGAAGAACGTTGATCTTGTATTGTGGCATGTCAACGGCAGCGGCAGCTAAGACTTTGGTGAGGGCGGCTTCCTCAGCAGAACCGGTGCCATAAGCGTGCCAGAAAGTTACGACGATTGGCGCTGCGACGGGCGCAGGGGTTGCAGGTGTGCCGCAAGCGGCAAGCACAAACGCTGCGACCAACAAAAAGCTGACGAGTGTCAGCAATGACTTTTTCATTTCTCGTACTCCTTTAGAATGTGTATTTCTTAATGAATTGGTATTTTTTTCTCTCGAACATTTGAATATTGGATATTATTAATGCCTGGTTTGCTTCCTCACCTCCTTTATTCTGTGACTTTGTGTAATGCGATCGATAATGCCTGGGCTATTGCACCCATGCCAGATGAACGACGTCGAAGTACAGCGGTATTGATCTTTACCGTTCTAGCGGATGCTTTTAAACTTCTCTGTGCCACGGCATCCCGTATTGGTTGGAGTAGAAGGTCGCCAACTTGAGCAACTCCACCACCTACCACCACAATTTGCGGGTTGATTAAGTTTACTAATCCGGCAATTGCAATACCAATATATCGCCCAGCGCCGGCGATGATGTTCTGGGAAACCAGGTCGCCTCTTCGAGCGGCGGATGCAACATCGCGGGCAGTCAATAATTCGACAGGCCCCATCCCTGAAAGTAGTGTTCTATGTCCGGTTTTTATTGCATCCTGGGCCTGGCGTGCGATTGCTTTACCGCCTGCTAAAGCCTCTAGGCACCCATAATTACCACAATCGCAAAGAGGGCCATTTTCAACGATCGTTAAATGTCCAATTTCTCCTGCAGAGCCAGTAGCACCCTGATAAATTTGGCCATTAAATAAGAGGCCTGATCCAATGCCACTGCCAACTTTGATATAAGCCAGGTGATTTTCGCCTCTACCAACCCCATAAGCCCATTCGCCCAATGCCCCAAGCTCTGAATCATTATTTAAAGAAACTGGTAAAGACCACTTTCTTTCCAAATGCTGTTTAATTGGAAATCCATCCCAACCTGGCATAATCGGAGGCACATAAACCATGCCGGTCTGGTTGTCTATCGGTCCAGGAACACCAAGACCGATTGCGTGAATATCCTTCAAGCTAAGATTGTTTTTTTTGAGCAAATCTTCCAGATGGGAATTCGCGTGATTTATGCATGCAGTAGGACCATCCCCGATAATGAATGGAGCCTCAATTTCGTCAATAACTTGGGCGCCAAAATCAGTCAATATGAGGGAAATGTGCGATGCGCCCATATCTATTCCGACAACATAACCTTTTGAAGCGTTGACTTCAAGGATTATTGGCGGGCGCCCACTTTGTTTTGTACGAGGTTCTGTTTCATGGACCGCGTTGCTATTGAGTAAATCATTGACAATAATTGTCATTGCCGAGCGACTTAAGTTCATACGTTGTGCCAGTTCCGCGCGAGATATGCCACCAGGAGTAAATCGAATTAAATCTAAAACCGTATGTTTGTTAATATGCTTTACTAATAAATTTGATGGATCCCAGAGTAATCGAGTCATAAGGTATTAACGCTAATGTTTTACAGAAATTTCGGTAAAGGATGCAATATTAATACAAATAATAGCACAAATAAATTTAGTTTGTCAAGTTAATTAACAAAAATAGTCCAACCAATAAATAAGTTGGACTGTTTTTGAATTTCCGAAAAGCTCGAGAGCGAGAACATCCCTGTTCGGATTTTTTGTGAACTGAATGATTATGCTCCGCGTAAAGCTTCCCAACCCGCATAATGGGCTGAATCACCTAGCTCAGCCTCAATTCGAATTAGTTGATTATATTTAGCTACTCGATCAGAGCGGGCTGGAGCTCCGGTTTTGATTTGACCCATGTTGAGCGCCACGGCCAGATCAGCAATTGTGGAATCTTCTGTTTCGCCAGAGCGGTGAGAAGTTACTGCGCGCCAACCATTACGGTGGCATGCTTCCACGGCCTCGATGGTCTCAGTTAATGTACCAATTTGATTCAACTTGACTAACAGGGCATTCGCGGCGTTTTCTTTGATTCCGCGGCGGACTCTTTCGGGGTTGGTAACAAGCAAGTCATCCCCAACGATCTGGCATTTGTTTCCAAAAGTTTTTACGGCAAGCTTCCAACTCTCCCAATC
>CAZLJB010000108.1:6432-8446 GCA_964559195.1 uncultured Anaerolinea sp.
TTTGATTTTAAGGCAGGCGCATAGCCACCTTCGTCTCCAACCAATGTTGCGTAACCTTTTTCCTTTAAAACCGATTTTAACGCGTGGTAAATCTCAGCCCCCCAGCGTAAGCCTTCTGTGAAGGTTGGTGCGCCTAAAGGCATTACCATGAATTCTTGCATATCCGTTGATTGCCAGGCTGTGTGCGCACCACCGTTGAGAATATTCATCATTGGCACTGGTAATACGTGAGCGTAAACACCACCCAGATAGCGATAAAGCGGCAGACTTAGTGAGTTTGCGGCGGCCTTGGCAACTGCAAGTGAAACACCTAAAATCGCATTTGCTCCCAGCTTTGATTTGTTCGGTGTGCCATCGATTGTGATTAATTCAGAATCGATGGCTTTCTGATCAGTTGCGTCCCATCCAAACAATGCGTCAGAAATAATGTCGTTGACATTGGAAACTGCAAGAAGGGTACCTTTTCCACCGTACCGTTTTTTATCGCCATCTCTTAATTCGAGTGCTTCGTGTATGCCTGTTGAAGCCCCTGACGGAACAGCGGCGCGTCCCCAGGAACCATCACCGAGAACGACTTCCACTTCAATAGTTGGGTTGCCTCGAGAATCGAGGATTTCCAATGCAGAAATGCTTTCAATAGTTGTATCCATCTAAATCTCCTTGTGTATGATACTGCATATGGTATGCGATGATTTTTATCATCTCTCTTTTATGCAGTTTTTTGATGAAAAAATATCCTGCGTGAACCATGAAAGGTGCGAAAAGGATGTAAAACTTTCACGATAGGTTTGTGTTATAACCAGTGCAGGCCACAATCAAATCATGGTTTTCTCGTCACCCAAACCTTTCAAGTATAATCCACATTCTTTATTTTATCGGAGAAATTAATCGTGCCTCCAATGGAACTCCCAACGGATGATCAGCGTCCAAAGATGAATTATCCGTTATATGAAACCTTCTTACATAAACAGATAGTCTGGTTGGCCAGGCGAATATTCCAATTATTCATGGTAATGAAAATTGAAGGATTGGAAAACCTGCCAGTTAAGGGGCCAGTAGTCGTTGCGGCAAATCACCTTGTAATGTTTGATGTATTTCCGGTTCAACTCGCCTTGCCAAGAATGGTTTTTTATATGGGGAAGGCGGAATTATTTCGGAATGCATTTGTTCACGCAGTTTTCCGCCATTTAGGCGCTTTTCCAGTTTACCGGGGTGAGAAAGATGTTTGGGCGATTGATCATGCCCGAAAAATTCTATTATCCGGTCAGGTTGTGGCTATGTTTCCTGAAGGTACTCGTTCAAAGGGGAAAGGTTTGGCTTTGGCGAGACCAGGCGCCGCAAAATTGGCGATAGAAATGAATTGTCCGTTGGTTACGATTTCAGTGGATGGAATTCAAAACCTATTTAAAAAATTTCCACATCGAACCTTGGTTCGTATCGTAATCGCTCCACCATTATTCCCGAAACAAGGTGAAAGCCCACTTGCCTTGATGGATACAATGATGTTTACGATGGCTAAAAACTTACCGCTTGAATTGCGCGGTGTTTATGCCGAAATCCCGAAGGAATTCCAATAAGTTACTGGGTATAGATTTTCACTAAAGCAGTATATCTAAAATTAGAAAAAATTATTTATTCTCATCGGTCCCAAGATTATTTTGTCGCACCGCTTTCATGAAACCTACGAATAGTGGGTGAGGGCGGTTCGGACGGGATAAGAATTCAGGGTGGAATTGGCTGGCAACCATATATGGATGATCCGCAATTTCTGCAATTTCGATCAATTTACCATCAGGAGAGAGGCCTGAGAATTGCATCCCGGCTTTTTCAAATTCTTCTCGATAAAAATTGTTAAATTCCCATCTGTGACGATGTCGTTCCTCAATTTGCGAAATTCCATAAGCTGTTGCTGCCTTTGTATCTGGTTGTAAATTACATGGATATAAACCCAGGCGCATTGTGCCGCCCATGAGATCGGAAGAGCACACGTCTGAACTCCAGTCACCTGAAGCTA
>CAZLJB010000109.1:0-8416 GCA_964559195.1 uncultured Anaerolinea sp.
CGAAGGACTTATTTATGGTATGAGGAGCGGTTTCAAGCGGGATGTTGGTAAATGGGGGTGGGTCTTGCGAAATGGCAAAGGTGGCCGGCCCGCGTGCAAGACCTACCCCAACCGCGAGGAGGGGGCTAATTATAATGTTTCCAGAAAATCGACAGGTTGCAGGATGGGGATTAATGCGGGCTGGTAATCCTTGATGTTTCTGGTAATTAAAAAATCTAGCTTGGACGTCACAGCACAAATCATCTGTACGGCGTCTTCAAAATCTCGGAAATCCAAATTCAGGGCCTGTTCAATGGTTTTTTGATCCACTGGGGCAATCTTTAGGAACTGGAGCAAACTTGTGATATCCGCCCGGGCTCCTGCAGCGTTTTTTCCCTTTTGAAGTAAATAAAATAATGTCGTGATGGTGTGGGCTGCCACAAAACCCTGGACATCCCCCCTTTCCAGCGCAGCCAGAAGGGCAGCGGATGCTTGGTAAAAAGGTTCTCGTTTTTGTAAGACATCCAGAATAATATTGATATCCACCAAAACAGAAAGTTTATGCCCCATACTTTTCATCCAGGTGTTTTTTATAATCATCAATGGAAACAGCCTGGGTTAAGCTGCCGCTCAGTCTGCTCACAATGGGTGCGCCGTCAAGAGCATGCCTGACCGGTATGCGGCGTAAATAGGCTTCGATCAGGTTTGTGAGGGTTGTATTATTTTGCTTTGCGAAGTCTTTCGCATTTTCGAGCAGTTCGCGGGATATTCGAATGGTTAATTTTGTATCATGCATGGCAGCTCTCCTGCCGTACATGTTATAGCTTTTTTGTACGTATGTCAAGGGGCAGAGGATTAAAAACGTTCCCGGTGGGGTGGTTGCCTGCGGGACGAATGGAATGGCAAATGGTTGGGTGGGTCTTGCGTATCGGCAAAGGTGGCCGGCCTGTGAGCAAGACCCACCCCTACTGGGTGCAAGAACCACCCCACCCGCGTGCAAGATTATTTTCTGGTTCCAGACCAGGGGCCTCCGGCGCTGTCCTGGCCGTGCCACCATTGACCGGTGATGGAATTGCCATCCGCGCTGAGGGAGATCGTCACTCTGCCTGCATCGGTGGGTGACTGGTAGGTGGGGGCGCTGCTCCAGGTGCCCTCGATCGTCTTTCCATCCGGGCTTAACGTGCCAGCGATTTTCCCAGAATTAAGTGTGTAGGTGCAGTTCACCTTCTGACCATCCACTCCGCAGGTCAGGACGCCGTGATCGGTATCCCAAAAACCTGCGAATTTGCTCAGCCCGGCCGAGACAAGCGCATGCGGAGTGGCGCTTGGATTAACTGGCGGGGCTGGTTGATCCACCTGGGTGGTGGCAGTGGGTGTGATTTTGGCTGCATCCAGGCAGGCCTGCGGGAAGCTGATCTCGACCGGTTGGTTAATGTCCTTGACTTCAAAACTAATTTCCGTGTGGACGATGTCGGTCTTGGGATCCACAACTGTTTCAGCAACCAGGGAATATTTGACCAGGTATTGCCCATCCACGGCCAGCCAGTAATCGCCCTGGTTAATGGTGACATTTGCCCCGGATTTTGCCCCCAGACCCTTGGCCTTAAAGGTAAAGTGGTTGGTGGCTACGCCATTGACCGTTTCGGGGGCCACAAAGACCGGGTTATCGATGGCGGGTGAGAAACTAAACATGCTCAAGACCATATCCCTCATTTCGGCCTCGTTGGAAATCAGGCTGCCAAAACTCCAATCTGTTCCGGAACCCGAACACTGATCGCTGCCGATGCGATAAATATCAGAAGGGCTGCTGTCTTCGCCGGGCTGGCCATCGATGATTGATTTGGAGGTTAAATGGGTAAACTGGGCATCCTTGTCCTTTGAGAGTTGGGTTTCAAATACAATGGTGCTGGAATTATCCGGTTTGGGGCCGGTGGTTGTGAAGGATAAAATCGTGTGGTAGCTGTTCAGGCTGGCCAATCCTTCAGAAATGCTGACGGGTTTTGAGTCAGGTTTTGTGCCAGGCAGTTGGAAGAGTGGCGCCGCTTTTGGGGTTTCACCGGGTGCCTGCCCGGGGGCAGAGCCAGGCGAGGATTGCTGCGGGGTTTCGGGCGACGTTTGTCCGGCGGGGAGACCCAGTGCCGGCATGCTGCAGGCCAGGCTGATCAGGCCAAGCATCAAAAAGGAAATTAAGGTTCTGTTTTTCATTTTTACTCCTGTAATATTCCATCAGTATGGAAGGTCGGGGCTAGGCCAAAATGGCCTGGCTTTCAAACCGGGTTCGAGCGACCCATCCAATCAGATCATCCCGAATTATTTTTTCAAAGAAACGTTGTCTTGCAGGTCATAAATCGCGAAGCCTTCATTTTCATAAACAATTGAGAAGGGTTGTAAATGAGGTTTTTCAACAACCAGGTAGCGGACCTGATATTGTTGAGCAATGCGTAGGTAGTCCTGCGGCTTGAGCGAATAGTAGGCGGCCCGGGTGATTGAAAAAGTATCCAGATAATTTCCATTAAACTGAGCGATTGCACCGGGCGCCAGGGCCTCGAATTTCTTCTGCCAGGCGGGGAAATATTCAGGGTGTGGAAACTCGAAAATTTCAACCAGGGTCGCCAGCGTACCCCGTTCAGAGAAAGTGCGCCAATCCGGGATATAGTGCGAAAGGATCTCGGGCGGGGTGATGAACATGGCCTGGCGGGGGGTGTGATTGCGAGCCCAATCCTGCGTTTGGGTCCAGTCTGTTTTTGGTTCAAAAATGGCATAACCCGGTGACCAAATTCCGGACTGGAGGCCACTAAAAAGCGAAACAACCAGGATCAGGCCGAACAGGCTGGCGCCGGTGCACTGCCGCCAGCGAAATTTTTCCAACCAGCCTTTAAAGGCCAGGAAAAGCAGGGGCAGCAGCGGGGATGGATAAGAAATGAAGCTGACCAGCACCAGCCCGGCTGGGAGGCCTCTCAGACTGCGCTGCTGAAGACGACTGGCGAGATAGCCCGCAAAATAGATATAACCAAAAAGCATCAGAAAAACAGCGATGCGCAAGATTTGCAGCTGCAGGATGAAGGTAACCGGAAGCCAATAGGTGGTCAGAAGTTGAACCAGCAGCACCAGCCCGATTGCGAAGACAAAATGGGTCATGGTGCGGTCGTAGACCGAAAGCTTCAGTTGCCTGCCCAAACCGAAAAATGCCAGCGTGGCGACTCCGTGCAGGGTGCCCAATAAAACTTGGGGCGAGGGCAGGAAGATGTAATAAACACCTGCCAACAAGGCTGAAGAAACGAGCTTTAATACTTCTGGGCGGACTTGCAGGTCGATGGGCGCGCTGCCTGTGCGCCAGACCAGGACTGGCAGGCTGGCGCAGATGAAGACTGCCATTCCTTTTAAAAGGTTTTTCCAGCCGACTTCAGGAAGACGCAAACAAAGGTCAAAAAGGATGATCGCCATGGCAAAACCGGCGTAGATGACGTGGATGTTGAACATGACGCCCAGCAACAGGAAGGTCAGCAAATAACGCCGGCGCAGGTAGAGCAGGATGGCGCCCAGGATGAAGGGCAGGGCAAAGGTGCGGTTAAGCAGGCTGAATTCGACGATCTGAAAGCCAGGCATGCCCACGTGAGGGAAAATCAGCAGGATTACGCTCAACAGGTTCGCCAGGTTATTTTGAAACAGGGCCCCAGTTAATTCCCAAAACATCCAGACCAGCCCGAAGGTTGTCAAAACATGCACGCCAAACATGACCGGCTCAAGCACTCCTGCGCGATAGGCGGGAATAAACATTTGCCAGAAGAAGGAGTAATGTTCGCTGCGTAGATTGAGGAAGGGATCGTTTGGATAAAGCCCGGGGTCAGAAAGTTTCTTCAGGAAAGGGATGTGAACAACCTGGTCAAAGGTGCCAAAATGATAGCCGTTGACCCAGATGGCCAGCAGGGCCAGCCCCAGGAAAAATATAGCACGCAGCAGGTTTTTCCTGGCGAGCTGATCTGCAAACGCGCTGACTTTAGAAATCATTCAATCTCTTCCCAGTAAGTCTGGGGTGCTGATTGAATTGATTTTTCTGGCAGGGATGGAAACCCCAATCCCACCAATCAGCAACGTGATGCAAATAATCGAGGTGATGGTCGAGACATCCCAGATGGGCGTGATCGCAATTCCAAAAGCAGAAAAATCCTGGAGGCGCGATATGACCAGTACCACCGCAATAAATCCGCCCAGGCTGGCGCCGAGCAGCAAAATCAGGCTGGCCTGGGTCAGTAGATAGATCACGACTGAATTTCTACCGAAACCGAGGGTACGCGCGATGCCAAATTCGCGGCGATGAAGCCAGGCCAGGCGCCAGAGCAGATTGGTGAGCGTGATACTGGTTGCAACCCCTGCAAACGCTCCGAGCAAGCCGATATAACCAAAGAAACTCATGATTTCTTTTCCGAAGGTGTTGCCAGCATCGCCTCTGCGGCCAATCGAAACCCCTTTTGTAAGGCTGGCGCCTTCGTGAAGCGGGCCCTGATCTGGGATGTAATAGACTGAAACATCTGAACCATAATCCAGCAGATTTTGGGCGTCGCTGAGCGAAACCCAGGCCTGGCTGTCTTCATAAGAGCCCGTCTTGAAGATCCCGACCACCGTAAAATCGCGGCCACGTAAGCTGAGCGTATCCCCAAGCTTGAGATTGAGGCGATTCGCCAGCCCGATTCCGACCATGCTCAACCTGGGTGGGTCAGCGGGGCTGAGGTTGTGACCTGCCAGCAGCTTGAACGGGCTGACGCGCAGCAGGTCTTCTGGCCGGACACCGCGCAGCATGATGCCATTCGAGATCGAGGTGCCGACCACTTGATGAATTTCGGGAATGGGTTGGTAGCCAGCCTGCTCCAAGATTTGTTTTATCTCAGTGTTCAGGCGGCTGCCATGAATTTCGCCACTGCCGAAACTGACCTGAACCACCAACCAGTTGGTTTCAAGCGAGAAATAGGTCATGGAAAGTGACTTCTGGTAGGTGATCAGGACCAGGTAAGTGGCGAAGGAGATGCTAAAGAGCAAGGCCATCACCAGCGCCAGCAACCAGCGTCTTTTGAGATCTCGTAAGGCGATCCAAATTATCGCTAGCATCTTCACCTACTGTTGGATAAAACTGGCGACGCTGCGATTGCGTAAATGCCGGGTGGGGATCCGAACCCCGACCCAGCCAAAGAATAGCGCCAGCAGAAACCCAACCCACAGGGCTTCGGCGGAGATCGTAACCGGCAGCGGGATCGAATGCAGGGTTAATGGATTGATGCGATTGAACCAATTTAACAGCAGCGCTGTGACTCCCCAGCTTGAAAAATAACTGACAGAAACCAGCAGCAAGGTTCTCAAGGTGATCAGCGCGCGGATGGCGCCGGATTGAAACCCAATCGCGCGCAAAATGGTGATATCCCGGCTGCGCTCGGAGAGGATCAGAAAAATATTGCAATAAGTTCCCAACATGACCGCGGATAAGGCCAGGATCACAAGCAGACCACTGACGCCTTTCAGGTCGGAGAGCGCTTTTGTGTATTCCTGATAGAGGTTATCGGCAAAAAAGACTTCGAAGCGGTCGATGATGCGCGGATCATTTTGAAGTTTTGCGCGAAGCGCCTCCGCATCCAGACCGGGTTGCAGTTGAACCCAGGCGAATTGATAGACGCCCTTGAGATTAAACAGGTCATTGGCCGCAGCAAGGGTCATCCAGATGGCGCTGAATTTCGTGCCAGGGGCTCTGATCATCCCGCTAATGCTGAAATCAGCACCGTAGAAGTGGATCTTCTGGCCGACCTTCCAGTTCGTCAGGGCAGCAGTGCCTTCTCCGATGACCACCTGGCCGGCTGACCTGGGCCAATCGCCCGAGATCAGTTGCAAGGAATGCACACTCTGCATATCTTCCAGCCGGGCTGCCCTGAGCTGAATAAGATTGCCGTTGGCGTTGATGATCTTGAAAACAAGTGGGGAGACGCTTTTTACATATTCCGGAATTAACTCACGGGCTGGCAGAAAATCCTGGTCTGTGATGGCGCTTTCGGATGGGTCGAAGACGTTGCGCGACATGATCAGCAGCGCGGATTTATCGGTAGGCTGATTGCCAAATTTATAAGCGGCCTGGGCCAGCCCGACCAGGGCAAAATAACTGCAGATAAATACCAATAAATTCAGAATGGTGATGGTCGTGCGCCAGCCATCCTTGATCAAATCCTTGATCACAAAGCGAAAAATATCAGCCAGTTTTGTCATGGTGGTTGGGCTGAATTTTTCCATCCCGGAGTTCAATGACACGGTCTGCATTTTCGGCCAGCCGCAGGTTGTGGGTGGCGACCACAAAGGTCAGACCCATTTGAAGATTCAATTCGCGCATCAAGCCAGTGATCTCATCCGCAGTCCGCGAATCGAGATCGCCGGTGGGTTCATCTGCCAGGATCAACTCAGGCTCGGCGATGATCGAACGGGCGATGGCAACCCGCTGCTGCTCTCCTCCTGAAAGCTCGGAGGGCAGGTGTTTCAAACGCTTTTCGAGACCCAGGCGGGTCAGAATATGGATGGCTTTAAGATTGGCCTGTTTGAAGGCGAGGCCTTTGGCCATTAATGGAAGCGAGACGTTTTCCGCGGCATTCAAGGCGGAGAGCAGGTTGTAAAACTGGAAAACAAAACCGATGTGATCGCGGCGGAAGCGGGTCAGGCTTTCTTCGCTGGCTTTTTCGAGCGCGAAACCATCGATGCTGATCGTGCCGGAGGTGGGGTGATCGATCCCGCCGATCAGGTTGAGCAGCGTGGATTTTCCGCCCCCGCTTGGCCCAAGGATAACCACAAATTCGCCTTTTTTAATCTCAAGGTCAATTCCGCAGATCGCTTCGACGGATTCGGTACCACGTTTATAGGTTTTATAGAGTTGTTGAATTGAGATCATGGTTTCTTTTTATGGATAAATATTATGATTGAGTCCGGTGCCAAAAAGCTTTTACCGCACAGGCCAAAGTAAAAAGCTTTTACCGCGGAGCTCGCGGGGATCGCAGGGGTAGACCTTTTTATTTACGATCTTCCCCACGCTCTCCGCGTTCCCCGCGCTGGAAAAGCTCTTAACCGCGGTGGAAAGCTCTTCCTGTCAGGTGTTTCAGATCTGGCGCGCATACAGGCGATGTTTCTTGTGAAAGGTGATGCCCAGGCTGGACAGTTCTTTCAGCATGCGTGGGTTGTCTGTGCCGATCTGCACAATTTCAGCCCAGGTGTAACGGGTTTTCTGACAACTCTTGCGCAGCTCGCTGAACAGAATGGCGGTGCCACCCGAGCCGCGAAATTCCTCGATCATCCCGGCGCCATTGATATTGATCAATTTTGTGGTGCGCAAGCTGATCAGGATATCCAGCCAGCCGAAAGGGAAAAGCTGCCCTTTTGTGCGCTGGAGCGCTGCAGAGATATCGGGGTAGGCAAACAGGAAACCAACCGGACGCTGTTCTTTCATCACTATCTTGATTAATTTCGGATCGGCGAACTGGACAAGTTGATCGGCCATGTCTTTGGCTTCTTGCTCGCTGATGGGATAGTTGCCGATCGTGCCCTGGATGGCGTTGTTGTAGAGCTCTCGCAGTTGAGTCTGGAGTTTGCGTAAATCTCTGCGCGTGCGAAATTCGGCAATCCGCAAACCGCGACGTGCCTGGACGCGTTGCGAGATCAGGTCGATCTTTGAATCCATGAAAAAACCCTGCTCGACAAACCCGGATAGAATCTCAGTGGTCATACTAAAGCCGGCCTGTTCGAGCAGGCCAGGGTACCAATCCGGGTTGTAAGGAATGCCAAGCGCCGGACGATACTCAAAACCCTCAGTTAATAAACCAAGACCATCGAGAGTAGAAAAACCCTTTGGGCCGATAATTTTATTCAAGCCCTGGTCGCGCGCCCAGGCGATGGCAGCCTCGAATAGTGGAGTGGACGCTTCAGGCTGGTTGAATGACTCAAACAGGTAGAAAAAAGCGGTCGCCTCATGGTTGTATTCGTTGTAACGCGAATTATTAAGGCAGGCCAGCCTGGCAACCGGGCGGGTATGCTGGTCGAAGACCAGAAAATACGCGGCAGTGGAATGAGTGTAAAAGGGATTTTTATGGGTGTCCAGCAGGCGGGCGGCATCCATTTGGAGCGGCGGCACCCATTGGGGGATATTGCGGTAGATGGAATATGGCAGCCGCAGGAAGGTTTGAACCTGCCTGGCGTTGGATAAATCAATTTTTTGAATGGTGAAGGCTGTCATCCTTTGGCTCCAGCTGCCTGTCTTTTAATTGTAGCATGGAAAGCAAGGCGAAGGATACGCCGGAGTTGGTGAGGGTGTGGTTCAAAATTTCGGAGATCGGGAAAATTAGCACAAATTTCTTGCTTTTCAGTTGAGACCTGCCCAGCCCCCGACCCTCTCCCGCCGAGAGTTTGAATTCAAACTGACAAA
>CAZLJB010000110.1:0-8390 GCA_964559195.1 uncultured Anaerolinea sp.
TTTCTCCATTCCGGAGATATGCCTGAAAGAATCCGGAAGTTTTGCGCCAGCACAGGCCAAAACATACCAGAAACGAAGGGCGAAATCGTGCGGGTGATACTGGAAAGCATCGCGCTCAGGTACCGGCTGGTTCTGGAACGATTGGAAAAAGTAGCCGGAAAACAATTCAACCCGCTGCATATCATTGGCGGTGGCACAAAAAATCATCTACTGAGCCAATTCAGCGCAGACTGCACCGGGCATACGGTTATAACTGGCCCAATTGAAGCCACGGCCATCGGTAACATTCTGATGCAAGCCATTAGTCTCGGCCACCTGGGATCGCTGGCTGAGGCACGAGACGTAGTACGAGCGTCATTTACGCCCAATATTTATCAACCCGGCCAGAGAGACGGCTGGGATAAATCCTATGAAATCTTTAAGAAAGTGACAATATAATGTTAAATCCCCCTTTTCCAGAACTTGATGATTTAATGACCATGATGGGCGAAGCTGGCAGACATATCGCCGATATTGAAGCCAGTGAAGGTGCCGCGGGAAACATCTCGGTGTGCATGCGCTGGACAGTTGAACCACGCTCGCGCTTCCCTGTTGTTGAAGAAATCGTGCTGCCACAGACAGTCCCAGAGCTGGCCGGAGCAACCTTCCTGGTAACCGGTTCCGGGCGCCGTTTACGGGAAGTTATTAACGAACCCACCGCCAACATCGCCTGCATCGTGGTAGATCAAGGCGGAAGGACCGGCAAACTCTACACATCTCACAACCGCCGCTTCGAACGAGTCACGAGTGAATTTAACTCGCATCTGGCCGTACATTATGACCAGATCGTGACGAGCGGAACAAATTTTCATGCGATCATCCATGCCCAACCTATCCATATTACTTATCTGAGCCACATTCCACGCTATCAAAATGAGCAATATCTCAACACCCACCTGTTGCGCTGGCAACCGGAAACCATCATCAACCTGCCAGAGGGAATTGGTTTAATTCCCTTCCAGGTCCCCAGTTCGATGGAGTTAATGGCTGGAAATATTAAAGCCCTGCAATCTCACCGGATTGTCGTATGGGCCAAACATGGTGTGATGGCCCGCTCTGACATTTCCATTAAACGCGCGGCCGATCGGGTGGAATATGCCGAAACAGCCGCAAAATATGAATACCTGAACCTGGCAGATGGCGAACTGGGCGAAGGCTTGAGCCAGGATGAAATCCGCGCTATTTGCAAAACATTTGATATCAAACAAAATATTTTCTAATGACAAACTCGTAAAAGCCTGATCAGAGCTCAGGCCTACCGGGCAACCTGCCAAAAATATCAACCCTGTGAGGAGTATTTTCATGCCAACCGAAACCTTAGTCCAATCTGCTTATGCCAATGCCAAAGAACGGTATGCCAGCCTGGGCGTGGATACAGATCAAGCCATTGCCCGCCTGGAACAGGTGGCCATCTCGCTGCACTGCTGGCAGGGCGACGATGTGGGTGGCTTTGAAAACCCTGGTGGGGAATTAACCGGTGGAATAGCTGCCACCGGGAACTACCCCGGCAAAGCCCGTAATGCTGACGAGCTGCGCCGCGATCTCGATCTGGTTTATCGATTATTGCCAGGTAATCACCGCCTAAACCTGCACGCGATCTATCTGGAATCAGACAAGCCAGTCCAGCGCAATGCCATTGAACCGCGCCATTTCTCGGCCTGGAAGGATTGGGCCAGGGCAGGCGGGCATGGTGTCGACTTTAACCCAACTTGCTTTTCACACCCACTTGCCAATGACGGTTTCACGCTGGCGCACCGCGACCCGGCCATCCGCCAATTTTGGGTGGAGCATTGCATCGCCAGCCGAAAAATCGGTGAATATTTCGGGAAAGAGCTGGGCACGCCAGCAGTAACCAATATCTGGATCCCAGATGGGTACAAAGATTCCCCCGCTGACCGGCAAACCCCTCGCAACCTGCTGTTGAATTCCCTGGATGCAATTCTGGCTGAAAAAATCAGCCCGCAATACAACCTGGATGCAGTTGAACCCAAGCTGTTTGGGATCGGATCCGAGAGTTATGTGGTTGGTTCAATGGAATTTTATGCGGCCTATGCGCTAAGTCGTAAAGTCTTGCTGACCCTGGATTCGGGGCATTTCCACCCCACCGAAAGCGTAGCGGACAAAATTCCGGCCTTGCTGCTATTTATGGACGAGTTGCTCCTGCACGTCAGCCGGGGTGTGCGCTGGGACAGCGATCATGTAGTGACTTTCAACGATGATCTGCAGGCCATCACCCAGGAAATCGTGCGCAATAATGCTATTGGACGTATCCATATTGGGCTCGATTATTTTGATGCAAGTATTAACCGCATCGCAGCCTGGACAATTGGCGCGCGCAACACTTTGAGATCCCTGTTGATGGCACTGCTGGAACCCCTGGAAACCTTGCGGAAATTTGAATTCGAGGGTGATTTCTCCAGCCGGCTGGCATTGATGGAAGAACTGAAAAACATGCCTGCCGGCGCTGTCTGGGATCACTACTGCCAGCAGAAGGGCGTCCCAGTCGGGATGGGCTTTATGGACTTAATCAAGGATTACGAAAAGAAAGAATTGGCGAAACGGTAAAACTGACGCCCTGAACTACAGCCAAAATTGGCTGAGCCCCTCGAAATCCGGCATATTCAGACACAATATAAATAATGACATCTGTAAAACTGTTCGCCAATCTGCGCAAAATCGCTGGAACCAAAGAAGTCATTCTGGCCGGCTCAAATGTCCGTATTATCATAGCGAATCTGGTACTTGAGGTCCCGGCACTGGCCGGGCACCTGTACGAAGATGGGAAAATCCGTCCATATATCATCATCACCATCAATGGACATCCCACAGCTGATCTGGATGCCCCTGTGACAGATCAAGACCTGGTTGCAATATTTCCACCCATCACAGGCGGATAACGCAAGTAATCTAAATAGGTTGTTTAGGAGATAACATGAATGGTTGGAATGGAAAAATATTAGAAATTGACCTGACTACCCTGACCCATAAAACCTACCCGCTGGATATGGAAATGGCCAGGCAGTTTATTGGCGGGCGCGGACTGGGTGCGCGCTTGCTATGGGATTTGGTCGGACCACAAGTTGATGCACTGTCGCCCGAAAATGTACTGATTTTTACCAATGGTCCGTTGACCGCCACCGGTTATCAAACCAGCAACCGTTTTTCAGTTACCACCAAAAGCCCGTTGACTGGCACCATCCTGGATGCAAATTCGGGTGGTTTTTGGGGCATGCAATTTAAAAAGACCGGTTACGATGTGCTGATTGTGCGTGGAAAAGCTGAGAAGCCAGTCTGGATTGAAATCAAGAACAGTGCAGTAACCTTCCACGACGCCAGTGACTTATGGGGCATGCGCGTTTATGCCCTGACAGAAAAATTAGGCCAGGATAACAACAAACGAAATGTGCTTTGCATCGGCCCAGCAGGTGAAAATTTAAGCCGGATTGCTGCGATTATGAACGACCGCGAACGGGCCATGGCACGCGGCGGCCCTGGCGCAGTCATGGGCTCTAAAAATTTAAAGGCAATCGTGGTCGAAGGCTCCGCCCGGACAGAAATTGTTGATAAAGAGCGTTTCAAGTTCATGCTTTATGAAACGCGCAAACTATTAGCAGCCAGCCCACTGACCAGCCAGGCACTCCCTGAATTTGGAACTGTGGTGCTAATGAACATTATGAACAACATCGGCGCACTTTCGACCCGGAACCACCAACAAACACAGTTCGAAGGCGCAGAGCAGATCTCGGGCGAAACACTGACAGAAAAATTTCTAGTCAAAAATGCCTCCTGCTGGGCCTGCCCGATTGGTTGCACACGCATCAGCAAGACTGAAAAGGTGGAGGGCGAAGGCCCAGAGTTTGAAACCACCTGGGCATTTGGCGCGCAGTGCGGTATTGATGACCTGGCAGCAATTATCGAAGCCAATTCACTGTGCAACGACCTGGGTTTGGATACCATTTCAGCCGGTTCTACGATTGCCTGTGCAATGGAAATGAGTGAAAAAGGTTATATCGACTCAGACCTGCGCTTTGGTCAAGCAGACCAGCTGGCGCGCTGCGTGGAAGATATGGCCTACCGCCGTGATCTGGGAGCAGAGATGAGCGATGGCTCCCTCCGAATGGCAACCCGGCACGGACACCCTGAACTTTCCATGACCGCCAAAGGATTGGAAATGCCAGCCTATGATGCGCGCGGATTACAGGGGCAGGGATTACTATATGCCACTTCGAACCGTGGGGCCTGTCACATGCGCGGCAACATGATTGGGCTGGAAGTTTTGGGACTGCCAAAGCTGATTGACCGCTTCCAGGTGCAGGGTAAAAGCAGTTTTGTAATCCTGAATCAAAATTCCAACGCCGCAATTGACTCTCTGGTCGTCTGCAAATTCACCAACATGGGCGTGGGGGATGAATACTTCGCGCGTGTATTGAGCGCCGTGACAGGTATCCAATATGCCACCAATGAATTGATCAAAACCGGAGAGCGTGTCTGGAATCTTGAGAGGCTCTACAATCTGCGGGAGGGTTTTACAAACAAGGAAGATACCCTGCCTGCCCGATTACTGACTGAGGCCGCAACCGATGGGCCGTCTAAAGGCTGAGTTTCTCAGTTGGATCCGATGTTGAAAGAGTACTACCGCAGTCGTGGATGGGATCAAAACGGCGTCCCCATGCCAAAGAAACTGGTTGATTTGGGCCTGGCGACTTTATAACCATCTAGCCCCTTTCCTTGCGGAAGAGGCCGGTTCCCCGGAGAAAATAATATGATTGATCCACGAATTTATGAAATGTTCCGCGAAATTGGCCGCGATCTTTACACTGCCAATATGATTTCATCCCATGGTGGAAACTTGAGTATCCGCCTGGGCGACCGGGTCATTATCAAGCGACGAGGTGCCATGCTTGGCAATCTCAAGCAGCACGACTTGATTGAAACCCGGTTGGATAAAAACGACAGCGGGGTTGCGCTGGCCTCCACAGAATTGCTTGTTCACCGGACTGTTTATTTGAACACGCAAGCACTGGCAATCTGTCACTGCCATCCACGCACTGCGGTGGCCTTCTCGCTTTCACGCGATGAAATTGTGCCGATAGACAATGAAGCCTCCTACCTGCTTAAAAAAATCCCGGTGGTCACAGAAGAATTTGCATCTGGCACACCACAAATGGCCAATAAAGTTGCATCGGCGCTTGAAAATTATAAAATCATCATGCTGCGCGGTCACGGCAGTTTCGCCACCGGTCAAACACTGGATGAAGCCTTTTTCTGGTCATCCACCCTAGAAGAAGCCTGTCAAATCATGCTCTTTACAAAACAAATCAACGAGCCATTCATTGAGTATCGCGGAATGAGTGATTCATATAATAAGTTTTAGATCAGTATGGTGCAACCGGGCACAGACGATTGGGTCACCCCGGTTGCACATTGGAACAGGCCCATGCCAAAAGCCCAACTTTTCATAACCTGTCTCGGTGATCAGTTCTACACCGGCACGCTCCAGAATATGACACAATTACTAGAAAATCTGGGGGTAGATCTGGTGTTTCCATCCGAACAAACTTGCTGCGGGCAGCCATTATTTAACAACGGTTTTGAGGACAAAACCCGCGCAGTTGCCCTGAATTTTATGCGTGCATTCAGCCAGAGTGATGCGCCGATTGTAGGGCCATCAGGTTCCTGTGTCAGCATGGTCAAACACCATTATGCGGAACTTTTCCCGGCCGGATCGCGCGAACATGAACAGGCCAGGGAAATTGCAGCCCGAACCTTTGAGTTCACTGAATACCTGGTCAATGTATTGAAGGTCACGGAACTCGGCGCAGTCTATCCACACAAAGTGACCTATCACGCCTCCTGTCATTACCTGCGCGAGATGGGTCTAAAAACCGAAGCCAGAACCTTGCTGAACGCTGTCAAGGGCTTGGAACTTATCCCGCTAAACGAGGAAGAGACCTGCTGCGGGTTCGGCGGTGCCTTTACGGTAACATATCCAGAAGTCAGCCGGTTGATGATGGAAAACAAGGTAAAAAATATCATCGCCAGCCAGGCCGAGACCGTTGTAACGTGTGAGCCCGGCTGTCTGATGAATATTGCAGGTGGGTTACACAAAGCTGGCTCCAATATCCGCGCCATGCACATCATCGATTTACTGGCGGCAAAGGAAGGGGCGCGATGAGTAGTGAACAGCATGCTTATATCGGCTTTGAAGCGTACAGTGAGCACATCCCACAAAGCATACCTGCGGCAGTCCAATTGGCTACCAGCCGGTTTGTGGGTGGGCGGGCTGACCGGGTCGCCGAACTTCCGCAGTGGGAGCAATTGAGACAGATCGGATCAGATATCCGCCTGCATACCATCGCCAATCTGGATATCTATCTCAGCCGGCTTGAAAAAGCGGTTGAAGGCGCTGGTGGAATTGTGCATTGGGCTTCCACGGCTGAAGACGCACGCCAGATCGTACTGAAGATCGCCAAAGAACACAATGTTAAGCTGGCGGTGAAATCCAAATCGATGGCTACCGAAGAAATCGAGCTGAATCACGCACTGCAAAACGCTGGAATAGAAGCGCTGGAAACGGATCTGGGTGAATACATCATCCAGCTGGCCGGCACCGGTCCTTCGCACATCATTGTGCCGGCCGTGCACCTCAAAAAGGAAGAAATTGCAGTACTCTTCAGCGAAAAACTCGGTATTAACGCCCCAGCAGACCCAATCGAACTGGCTCGAATCGCCCGCGAAACATTACGCCAGAAATTCTTAGATGCTGAAATGGGCATTTCAGGGGCAAATTTCCTGGTAGCTGAAACTGGCACGCTGGTCATGGTAACCAATGAGGGCAATGGCCGTATGTGCAGCACGCTGCCCGACCTGCATGTGGCAATCGTTGGGATTGACAAAGTCATCCCGGATTGGGATTCCCTGACAGTCTTCTTAAAATTACTGGCACGCTCGGCCACTGGACAAAAGCTATCGACCTATACCCAGTTCATCACTGGACCGCGACGCAGCGATGGCGAGGCTGGGCCGAAAGAGTTTCACCTTGTGCTGCTGGATAACGGCCGTTCACAGGTGCTGAAAGACCCGGTCGGGCGCGAAGTCTTTAAGTGCATCCGCTGTGGGGCCTGTGCCAATGTCTGCCCGGTTTATAAAAACGTGGGCGGGTTTGCGTACGGATGGTTTATTTCCGGGCCAATCGGGGCTATCTTCGCGCCACAAATGCTGGGGACGCAGGCCGCCCGCGAACTCCCTTATGCATCGACCCTGTGCGGCGCCTGCGCCGATGTCTGCCCGGTAAAAATTCCCATTCCAACTATTCTACGCCATCTGCGCCGGCGGGTGGCGCAGGGTGATTCCGTCTCAACACCAAGCATGCCTGTTCCCATCCAGGCAGTGGCAGGACTAACCTCCCTGGCCCTAAGTTGGAACTGGATCTACCGTTTTGGCACCAATCTGCTGCCATTTTTTATGGGCGTTTTTAAACGAGGTGATTGGATCTCATCCGCCCCATATCCTCTGAGCCGTTGGACCCGTGCCCGGCCATTACCGCCATTTAACGCTCATTTTAGAAAATGGTGGAAGACACGCGGCGCAAAGAGAAGGAGTCTGTAAGATGAGCAATCCAGTGATTGATAGTGTCCGGAATTCGCTCGGGCATAACGCAGAAAGCCCTCTCAGTCTCCGGCCTGCCATCTACCCGGCCCGCCTGCCAGGCTCACGAGAGTCTGAAACTGAGCAATTCCTGATAGAAATAAAAAAACTCTCGGGTAGTGCCCGGAGTCTGAACGCAGAAGCAATTCCTCAAGCATTACAAGAATTGGTAAGTGAGCAAAAAATCTTAAAAGCAACCATTTGGGACAGCCCCCGGTTAAAAGAACTGGGGATTGCCAGAACCCTGCTCAATCTGGGCGTGGAATTGGTCAGCCCAAATGCAAACAAACACGACATGGCACTCTGCGACATGGGCGTGACCGAAGCCGATTATCTACTGCCCGAAACAGGCAGCCTTGTTTTGAAATCCTCCGATGAAAAACCAAGAAGCGTCTCCTTGCTGCCACGCCTGCATCTCGCAATCGTCAACCCGGGCATGCTGCGTGCTGACCTGCACCAGGTCTTTGCCGAGGCAAAAGAAAACCCATACCTGGTTTTTGTGACCGGACCAAGCCGTACCGCAGACATCGAACTAACGGTTACCCTGGGTGTCCATGGGCCCAAAAATTTGCATGTTTGGATGATGGAACGGGATTGAGCTCGTAATCAGTTGTTTGATATACTTGCGCGCATGCCCGCAATCATAGACCAGATCATACGCTCCCGCAGAAAAACGATTGCCATCCTGATCCAAAAAGACGGCA